>CAIRBY010000252.1 GCA_903876865.1 uncultured Acidobacteriia bacterium | reverse complement strand
GCCATGAACACCGGCACCATGGCCGCCAAAGAGGCCGGCAACATGGTGGACCTGGATAGCAACCCGACTAAACTCATCGAAGTAGTCGCGATCGGCAAGCAATTGCTGATGACCCGCGGCGCCCTCACCACCTTTTCCATCGCCAATGACATTGCCAAGTACTTCGCGATCCTTCCGGCCATGTTCATGGCAACCTACCCCGCACTCGCGCGCGTCAATGTGATGGGCCTGCATAGCGCGCAAAGCGCCGTGCTCGCCAGCGTCATCTTCAACGCGCTGATCATCATCGTGCTCATCCCACTGGCGCTGCGCGGCGTGAAATACCGCCCCATGAGCGCGGCCGCGCTATTGCGCCGCAACCTGCTGGTGTATGGCGTGGGCGGCGTGATCGCGCCCTTCCCCGGCATCTGGGTCATCGACCGCCTGCTGGGCCTGCTGCATCTGGCGTAAGGACACCCTATGAAACAACTTTTGATTGCCCTGAGAGTTACATTGATTCTCGCTTTGCTCACCGGCATCGCGTATCCACTGCTGGTCACCGGCCTCGCCAAAGTGCTATTTCCCGCTCAGGCATCCGGTAGTCTGATTGCCCGGAACGGCCGCGCGGTCGGCTCCGCACTGATCGGCCAGCGTTTCACCCGGCCCGGGTATTTTCACGGCCGTCCCTCCGCCGCCGGCAACGATGGTTATGATGGCCTCTCTTCCACCGGCAGCAATCTCGGACCCACCAGTCAGAGACTGGCCGACCGCGTGGCGGAGGACATCAAGAAATTCCATGCAGAGAACCCCGCCTTTACCGGCGCCGTACCGGTGGATGCCGTAACCGCCTCCGGCAGCGGTCTCGACCCGCACCTCAGTCCGGAAGCGATCGATGCGCAGGTGGCGCGCGTGGCCGCCGCGCGTGGGATGGCGCCTGAGGAACTGCGCCGCCTGATCGGCGCCGTGGCCGAAGGCCGGCAGGCTGGAGTGCTCGGTGAAGCCCGCGTCAATGTGCTGCAACTCAACCTGGCCCTGGACCACGCGGCCGCGTTGAAGAAATAATGAATCGTGACCGGACACTCAGACCGCAGACCGAATCCGGATGAACTCCTGCGCCGCGTGCAGGCGGAGGAGCGGCGCAAGCAGCGGGGCCGCCTCAAGGTCTTCCTCGGCTACGCGCCGCGTGTGGGCAAATCGCTGCGCATGTTCGATGAAGGCCGCCGCCGCAAGAGCCGCGGCCAGGACGTAGTCGTTGCCGCCCTGCAGGACCGCGTGACGGAAAACGTCAGCGAACTGGTGCGCGGCTTCGAAGTCATCCCCGCGGCAGCAGGCGCGATCAATCTCGCCGCGGTCTTCCGCCGCAATCCGCAGGTCTGCTTGATCGACGAACTGGCCTACGATAATCCGCGCGGCAGCCGCAACGCCGAGCGCTGGCAGGATGTGGAGGAGATTCTCGACCACGGCATTGCGGTGATTACCGCCATCAACTTGCAGCACATCCGCGAGCAACAGGATGCGGTGGAGGCCGTTACCGGGAAGCGCGCCGCGCAGAGTGTCCCAACCGCATTTCTGCACGCAGCCGAAGAGATCGAAGTGGTGGACGCCACGCCCGAGAGCGTGATGGGCGAGGCGCGCACCCTCGCCGAGCTTCGCGAACTGGCGCTGCTGCTCGCCGCCGATGTAGTGGACAGGCAACTACGGGAGTATCTGGATTCGCACGGCGTCTCCGCCGGCTGGGGCACGCAGGAGCGCATCCTTGTCTGCCTCACGCCACGAAGCAATGCGGCCGAAATGCTCGCCAGCGGCCAGCGCAATGCCCGCCGGTTTCATGGCGCGTTGCTTGCCGTTTCCGTGGAGCAACCCGGAATCGGCGCCGCCGACCAGGAGCGGCTGCAGAGACACCTGGCGCTGGCGCGCGAGATGGGGGCTGAGGTTCACTGCCTTAAGTCCGCCGACTTCGCGGAGGCCATACTCGCTTTCGCGCACGAGCAGCGCATCACGCAACTCTTCCTCGGCCACTCGCTGCGCGCGCGCAGCCCCGTCGAGCGCCTCATCCACGCGGCGGAGGATTTCGACGTCAGGCTCTTTCCGCACCCGGAGGTAAAGTGAGCCGGCGCGGCACACTCAAAATCTACCTCGGCTACGCCGCCGGCGTGGGCAAGACCTATCGCATGCTCGAAGAGGCCCAGGCACTGCGCGCCGCCGGCGCCGACGTGGCGATCGGCTATTTCGAACCGCACGGCCGCGCCGAGACGATTGCTAAAACCGCAGGCCTGGAGTTTGTACCGCGCCGCACCATTGCGTATGGCGGGACACAATTTGAAGAGATGGACACGGATGCGGTGCTGCGCCGCAGTCCCGCCATCGCCGTGGTGGATGAATTCGCACACAGCAACGTTCCCGGCAGCGATCGTGCCAAGCGCTGGCAGGATGTACGCCTTCTGCTCGAAGCGGGCATCGACGTGCTCACCACCATGAATGTGCAGCACCTGGAAAGCCTCAACGATCAGGTCTGGCACATCACCGGCGTGCGCGTCCGCGAGACTTTGCCGGATTGGGTGGTGGATGAGGCCGATGAGCTAGTCCTCGTCGATCTTACGCCGTCCGCTCTGCGCAACCGCATTCAGCGGGGCGTGGTCTATGCCAGCGAGAAGGTGCACCGCGCGCTCGACAACTTCTTTGCCGAAGCCAATCTCACCGCGCTGCGCGAACTCGCCATCCGTCATACCGCCCACGAAGTCGAAGAGAAACTGGTGGCGCCGCGCCGCGAGGAGCGCATCCTCATCTGCCTCACTGCGAAGCCCGCTTCCGTGAACCTGATCCGCCGCGGCAAACGTATGGCGGATTACCTTCAGGCGGATTGCCTGGCTCTTCACGTTGCTGTAGAGGGAGCAATAGACCCTGTGGTGGAACGCCACATGAATTTTGCCGGGAACCTGCGCATCCACACCCACGTCGAAGAAGGTAGCGATATCGCCCGCGTGATTGCCGAATTTGCCCGCCTTCACCATGTCACTCAAATCTTCATGGGCCGCAGCGGTCCTCGCCACTGGTACCAGCGTTTCGGCGAGACCATTGTGCAGCAGGTGGTCCGACTGGCGCGCGACATCCAGATTACGATTGTGGCAGAGCGCCGCAGATAACAGGTAAGATAGGTAGGTTGATGCTGCGAACCGGCATTCTTTTCGTCCTTCTGAGCATATGCGTTTCCGCCGCCGAGCCGGATTCGATTGAGACTGCGCTGGCGCGTATGTACAACCAGGATTACGCGTCCGCGCATGAGATCCTCAGCCGGGTCATCGCCGCGAACCCGCAGGATTCCCTGCCGTACGCCTTCCGCGCCTCCGCGTATCTCTTCTATGAACTGGACCGGTTGGGCGTGCTCGAAAGCGAGTTCCTGATCGACGACAAGCAGATCGCCGAGAAGAAGCAGAAGCTGTTTCCCGATCCGCAGAACCGCGAGAAGTTCATCCGCGCCGTGCAGGATGCCGAATCGCGCGCGGGCGGAGCACTCAAGCTCAACCCCAACGATAAGCAGGCCATCTTCGCCATGTGCATCGCCGAAGGCGTGACCACGGATTACATGGCCTTCGTGGAAAAGAAGCAGATCTCCAGCCTCTCCGTGGCCAAGCGCTCCAACGGCTTCGCCCAGCATCTGCTGCAGATCGACCCCAAATTCTACGACGCCTATCTCACTGCCGGTATCACCGAATACATGCTCGGCAGCCTACCCTTCTTCCTCAAGTGGTTCATCCATTTCGATAACGTGGATGGCAGCAAGCAGAAGGGGTTGGACCGCCTGCAACTGGTTTCGCGCGAAGGTCATTATTTCCGCCCCTTCTCGAAGATTCTGCTGAGCATCATCGCCCTGCGCGAGAAGCGCCCGAAAGATGCCCACCAGCTCCTCACCGAATTGGCCTTCGATTATCCGCAGAACAAACTGTTCCGCAAGGAACTCAACAAGCTCAACGCCAAGATGGGCATCAACGCCAATTAGGCGCCAGCGGACAGGCCATCGTCATTCGTGGACTGTCTGGCGAATCCGTTTCTTTCCGCCGTCAGCTACTTGTCTTTCCGGCGCATCGGCAGCCGCGCGTTGATCACCGGAATCAAACTGTTCCTCGTTTCCGCCGCCGGCATGCGCACCGTGTGCGCCGCCAGTTCACGATTCAGCGTGGCCACGAACTCCTGAATCTGCGCCTGCATATCGCCCATCTTTTCGCGCATGTTCAGAATGATCTCTACCCCCGCCAGATTCACGCCCAGATCGCGCGTCAGGTGCAGAATCACTTCCAGCCGCTCCAGGTCCTCCGGCGTATACAATCGCGTATTGCCATCGCTGCGGGAAGGCTTCAGCAGCCCTTCGCGCTCGTACAGGCGCAGCGTCTGGGGGTGAATCTCGTACTGCTCCGCCACTACGGAGATCATGTACGCCGCTTTGGATTTCGCTTTGGCCATCGTTAGCCGCCAGTCTAAATCTTAGTCCACATTTCGGCTCGCGGATCCTCGGGATGCAGCGTAGCCATCTCGCGCAGCAGTTCGCGCGTCCGTTCGTCGCGCGGTTCCGGCGCTGTAATCGCCACCTCCACAATCTGGTCGCCGCGCTGACTGGTGCGCTGGTTCAGCACTCCCTTCTCGCGCAACCGGAAGCGCTGGGCATTGGTGGTGCCCTGGGGAATCTTCAACAGCGTGCGGCCGTCAATCGTCGGCACTTCGATCTTCGCGCCCAACGACGCTTCCCATACCGTGATCGGTACCTTGATTTCGATATTGTCGCCTTCTCTGTGAAAGAACGGGTGCGGCTCCACCTTCGTGGTGATGTACAGATCTCCCGGAGCCGCGCCCTGCGTTCCCGCGTTGCCCTTGCCCGGAACCCGCAACCGCGAACCATCACGCGCGCCCGGAGGAATGCGGATCTCCACCGATTCCGTCCGCGCCACGCGCCCGTCTCCGCCGCAGGTGGGGCAGGCGTTGCGCAGTTTGCCCGAGCCGCTGCAGCGAGGGCAAGAGAGATTGAACTTCATCGCGCCCGCCATCTGGCTCACATGGCCCGTGCCTTTACATTGCGGGCAACTCACTTCCCCCGCGCCCGAGGAGCCCCCGCCGTGGCAGGTCGTGCACGTGTCGTAACGCGTGATGTTCACCCGCGTCTGCGTGCCCTTGATGGCCTGCCAGAAATCGATATTCATCACGTATTCGAGGTCGCCGCCCTTTTCCGGCTCAACCTGCTCGGCGCCGCCGCGCCCGCCAAAGAACTGCGAGAAGATGTCGCGGAAACCGCCCGCGCCCGCTCCACCCGCCTCGGTCGCGCGCCGTCCGCCGGCCGCTCCCGGAATATCCGAAAAATCGAAACCGCTGAAATCGAAGTGGCTGCCTTGCCCGCCCCCGGGTCCGGGTCCGCCGCCCGCCGCCGCCGCGCCCGCCTCCGAATAGAAGCCGAACTGATCGTACATCTGCCGCTTCTTCGGATCGCTCAGTATGTCGTACGCTTCCTGTACGTTCTTGAAGCGGTCCTCGGCGGATTTGTCGCCGGGATTCAGATCCGGGTGATGCTTGCGAGCGAGTTTCCGGTACGCCTTGCGGATCTCTTCCGCATCCGCCTTGCGCCCCACGCTGAGGGTTTCGTAATAATCGTGCTTGGGATTCGTCGGCATAGATTCCGGTGCGACAGGCCATCGTTTTCCGCGGCCTGTCGGCTTGCTCGGTGTTGCTCAGTAAAGCCGTTCAGTAAGGCTTACCTAAAGCGAAACAGGCGATGGAACCCCATCGCCTGCCCCACCCTACCGCTTACTTTTTATCGTCGACGTCCACGAACTCCGCGTCCACGACATTGTCGCCCTTGGAATCGGGCTTGGGTCCGGCGCCGTCACCCGGAGGCGGCGTTGCGCCCGGCTGGCTGCTGCTCTTGTACATGGCCTCGGCCAGCTTGTGGCTCGCCGTGGTCAGGCGGTCCACCGCCGCGTTGATCTTATCCGCATCGTTCTCGGTGAGGGTCTTCTTCGTCTCCTCGAGCGCGGCGTCGATCTCCTTAGCTTCGGCTTCGCCTACCTTATCGCGATGCTCCTTCAACGTCTTTTCCACGTTGTAGACCATCGCATCGGCGCGATTGCGCGCGTCGATGGTGTCCTTCTGCTTGCGATCTTCGGCAGCGTGCGATTCCGCGTCCCGAGCCATCTTCTCCACTTCGTCCTTGGAGAGGCCGCTCGAGCTGGTGATCATGATCTTCTGCTCGTTGTTGGTGCCGCGATCCTTCGCCGTGACATTCAGAATGCCGTTGGCGTCGATATCGAAGGTCACCTCGATCTGCGGCACGCCGCGCGGAGCCGGAGGGATGTTGCCGAGTTGGAACACGCCCAGCAGCCGGTTGTGCTGCGCCATGGCGCGTTCGCCCTGGAACACTTTGATCTCTACCGACGGCTGGTTGTCGCTCGCTGTGGAGAAGACCTCGCTCTTGCGCGTCGGAATCGTCGTGTTGCGCTCAATCAGCTTGGTGAACACGCCGCCCATGGTCTCGATGCCCAGCGAAAGCGGGGTCACGTCCAGCAGCAGTACGTCCTTCACTTCGCCGCCCAGAACGCCGCCCTGCACCGCCGCGCCGATCGCCACTACTTCGTCCGGGTTCACGCCCTTGTGCG
>CAIRBY010000251.1 GCA_903876865.1 uncultured Acidobacteriia bacterium | reverse complement strand
CCGCGCCACGCCGCCTGTTTCCCCATGACCACTCCCCTCCTCGCATTCCTCCCCGAGCTAGTCCTCCTAGCCGGCGCGCTGGCCGCCTTCCTGACCACCCTGGGCGACCAGCGCGTGCAACAAGCCCGCGGCGTCGCGCTCATGACTGCAGTCGCCGCCATCATCGCCTGCGTCAGCACCCTGGGCCAAGACGCCACCCTCTTCAGCGGCGCCTACCGAGTGGACCAATTCTCCCAGATACTCAAGCTAGTCTTCGCCTGCGGCTTCACCCTAATCCTCCTCCTCAGCGGCAACTTGCAAGACATCCGCGACGACGTCAAACCCGAGTACTACTTCTTCCTAACCCTCAGCGTAACCGGCCTGGCCATGCTCGTGAGCTGCGTCGATATCATCACCCTCGTCGTCGCCCTCGAAGTCTCCGCCTACCCGCTCTACTTCATGGTCGCCATGCGCCGGGAACGCGCCGGGCAGAAAAGCCAGATGGAATCCGCCATCAAATACATCATGTTCGGCGTCGCCGCCAACGGCCTCATGTTCTTCGGCCTGAGCTACCTCTTCGGCCTCACCGGCACCACCTCGCTCCCCGACATGCTCCCCCGGCTCCAGCCGATGATCCATTCTCCCATGGCCATCGCCGGCCTCGCCCTGACCTTCTGCGGACTCTACTACAAGCTCGCCATCTTCCCCTTCCACTTCTGGACCCCCGACGTCTATCAAGGCGCGTCCAACGAAACCGCCGGACTGATCGCGTCCCTGCCAAAGATAGGCGCCGTCGCCGTCCTGATCCGCTTTGTAACCCTGGCGACGCCGGACAATCACACCGTCGCCATCATGCTAGCCATCCTCGCCACCGGCTCCATGTTCTACGGCAACCTCATTGCCCTGGTCCAGAAAGACTTCAAACGCCTGCTCGGCTTCTCCGGCATCGCCCACGCCGGCTACGCCCTGATCGGGTTCGTCGCCCTCGACCAATTCGGCTACACCGCCGCCCTCTACTACATCATCGGCTACGTCCTGATGGTCCTCGCCTGCTTCGTAGTGATCTGCCAAGTCTCCCGCGACGGCACCAACATCACCCTGGACGAGCTAGCCGGGCTCCACAAACGATCCCCTTTGCTCGCCCTAACCCTGATCGTAGGCGTCTTTGCGCTAGCGGGAATCCCGCCCTTTGTCGGCTTCATAGGCAAGCTCAGCCTGCTCACCGCCGCCCTGGAGAAAGGCCATGTGTGCCTGGTAGTCATCGCCGTCATCAACGCCGCCATCGCCGTCTATTACTACCTTGGCGTCGTCCGCGAAGCGATCTTCCGCGACCCCGGCGACCGCCCCCCGATCCACCTCGACTGGCCGACCCGCGCCCTATGCATTCTGCTGATCAGCGGCATCCTTGGCCTCGGCCTCGCCCCCGCCCGCGTCTTCGACACCCTCTCCAGTTCGGTGGCGAACCTGAACGCGCCCGCCCCGAATGCTGCTGTCGCAGCCAGCAGCTGGTGATAGCGGTGCGCTGCGCGAGGGCGTGGCCGCCATGGGACGCGGGCAGGCGAGTGGCGGCAAGCGATGGTCACTGACGCACGAATGCGGGGTGGTGGTCAACACCGCAGGTGTTGGGGTCAATCAAGGATGAACGAGGAACTCGTGAACTGACAGGAATTGGGTTTTTGCGCGCCTGGGCGTGCTGGGCGCCACGCGGGTGAGGTGCGCCGGGCCATGTCGCCTGTCTGGGGTATCGGAAGGGGAGCAACGAAAAGCAGGCTGAGGATGAGAACAGTGAAAAT
>CAIRBY010000250.1 GCA_903876865.1 uncultured Acidobacteriia bacterium | reverse complement strand
GGTGACGAGCAGGCCGCGCTCGACACCGGCGATGAGTTGCTCGAGGGTCTCGCCGCTTCCTTCCATTGTGAGCGGAGTTTGCGCGCCGCCGCCGAAGCCGCCACCGCCACCACCGAAGCCGCCGGCGCTGGGCGTGGCGGGCTTGCCGGTCTTGCCGGCCCAATAGCGATCGTAGGAGAGGTTGGCGATCACGCCCTTATCGATCCACGTGATGGCGCGGGTGGGGAGCAGATCGCCGGTCCATGGGGACGAGGGCTGGCGCGAATCGAAGGGATCGCAGCGCAGGGTGACGAATTCGGGGAAGAGCTTTTCGCCGAGCAGGGTGCCGCCGCCGCGCTTGCTGAGGAAGGTGCGGCCTTCCTCGGTATTGCGGGCGTTGAAGGCGCCGGCCATGAGGCGGACGAGGTCCGCGGCGGCGGTGGCTTCGAGGACGACGGTATAGTTGCCGGGCTCGAGCTTCTGCGGATTCTTCCAGCGCGCGCACTTCTCGCTCGCGGTGGCGCCGAGGCGGGCGCTATCGATTTCAGAGAGTTTGGTGGAGGGCTGTCCGGCCCAACCGGAGCTGGAGCCATCGGCCATGCGGATGGTGGTGGTGAGCTGCGAATCGGCGGAGTTGTGGAAGCCGAAGAGGCCGGTTTTATTGGCGATGGCGCTGACGCGGTGGGAGCGCTCGATGAGTCCGGCGGCGATCTGCTTCTGCTTGAGGGCGAGATCGATGATGGTCTTGACGTGCGGGATCATTTCCGGGGAGCGGGCGGCGGCGGTGCGCTCATCGAAATCGCTGACCTTGGGGAACTCCTGCGGGCCGAGGACGGGCAGGCGTTCGGGGTTGACGGGTGCGATGGCGGCGAGTTCCTCGGCCTTTTTGACGGCGGCTTTGAGGGACGCGTCATCGAGATCGTTGACGGTCATGATGCCGCTTCTGCCCTCGCGGGAGACGGCGATGGCGACGGTGTGGCGGAGGTTCAGCGAGGCGGTGGTGATGCCGTTATTGGCGAAGCGGGTGTAGGCCTGCTCGCTTGCATTGACGGTCACCTGGCATTCGGGGAAGGTGGAGAGCCCGATGACTTTCTGGGCTAGTTTCTGTGCTTCTTCGCGTGTCAGCATGTGATTTTCCGGAAGGGCTAGTCGGTGAGCTAGTCGGTGAGCTAGTCGGTGAGAATGACGTTGATGCCGCGGAAGCGCGTGGGCGAGCAGCCGTGGCTGATGGAGTTGATCTGGGTGGGCTCGCCCTTGGCGTCCCCGGTGGTGCCGAACTGGCGCCAGTAGGCGGGTCCGGCGGTGCCGTCGCAGGCCTGCCAGAAATCGGGGGTGCGGGATTGGTAGCTGACGCGCGAGATCATGCCGCGCTTTTTGCCGCCCTTGATTTCCCAGAAGGCGTCGCCGCCGAACTGGATGTTGTAGCGCTGCTGATCGATGGAGTAGCTGCCGCGCCCATCGATGAGCACGCCATCCTCGATGCCGCCGATGAGGCTTTCGAGGGTGGTTTCGCGGGGGCCGGCCTGGAGCCAGACGTTGGGCATGCGCTGGAAGGGGACGGTGGCCCAGCTATCGGCCTGGCTGCAGCCGTGGGATTCCTTCTCGCCGATGAAGTGGGCCTGCTCGCGGGTGGTCTGGTAGCTCTTGAAGATGCCCTTATCGATGATGGTCCACTGGGAGGCCTTCACGCCTTCATCGTCATAGCCGACGGTGCCGAGGGCGCGGGGCGAGGTGCGGTCGCCGATGAAGGTGCAGTGCTCGCTGGCGATGCGCTTGCCGATCTTATCGGGGGTGATGTAGCTGGTGCCGGCGTAGTTGGCTTCGTAGCCGAGGGCGCGATCGAGTTCGGTGGGGTGGGCGACGCTCTCATGAATGGTGAGCATGAGGTGGTTGGGCATGAGCAGCAGGTCTTTCTTGCCGGGCTTCACGGGCGGGGCGGTGAGGTGTTCCACGACCTCTTCGCGGATGCGCTGGGCGTTTTCCTCCAGGTTCATTTCGGGCACGTATTCCCAGCCGGCGGAGGCCTGGGTGGGGGTGTAGGTGCGGGTGCGGGAGATGTTGTTTTCGCGGTCGACGGCGGTGGCGTCCACATTGCCGTAGATCTGGAGGATGAGCTGTTGGATGGAGGAGCCTTCGGAGGAGGCGAAGTATTTGTCTTCGCCGCGGAGGCTGAGGGTGGCGGCGCTGGAGAAGACCTTGGGGCCTTTCTTGGCCTCTTCGGAGACGCGGCGCAGGAGTTCGAGTTTCTCGGCCATGGGCACGGCGAAGGGATCGCGCTGGTGCGGCGTCTCCCAGCGGTCGCGGTAGGCCTTGACGGCGGCGAGTTGCACGGGCTTGGGCTGAATGGTGGCGTTGGCTTTGGCGATGATGACGGCTTCGCCGGTGACGCGGGCGATTTCGGCGGGGGTGACGAGGGGCGAGGAGGCGAAGCCCCAGGCGCCATCCACGATGACGCGGACGCCGAAGCCGAAGCTGGAATCTTCGCTCACGTTGGGGACGGAGAGGGTCTTGCCGGTGCCGCGTTCGGGGGAGAGGCGGAGGCCGATGCGTTGATCGTTGATGCGCACGATGCGCACGTCGGCATAGGTGGCCTTGTGCTTCTTCGCCTCGGCGAGCGCGACCGCGCCGAGCTTTTCCAATTCGGGGTTGGGCGTGCGTGCGTCTTTCGGGGCGGCGAACAGCCGGGTGGCGAGCGCGGCGGAAGAGGCCGTGAGGAAAGTACGGCGAGTGAGCATTGGAGTATTGTACAGGAACGCACGGGGGCCGCGTCCGGTGCGTGGCAGACGCGTGCAAGGGCGAATGCGCACATGTGCAATTTTGGCCCAATGTGCCTGATTTTCCACGTGTTTTGCTGTGTAAATGTTTGTTCAGGAGGGCATCGTTTTGGGGGTTTGCGCCGTCTTCACTGATGAAGCGAGAAACCACATGAACATCCGCACTTCTTACGATACGCTTGCCAACGAAAACTACCGGCTGCACGCGGCTCTGGCCGCGGAGAATGCCGAATTGCAACGCTTTCACACGGACCTGGAAGTGGCGCGGAGCATGCAGGAGCGCATCTTTCCCACGGCGCGTCCGCGCATCCCGGGGCTGGATTACTTCGGCGACTGGCGCCCGGCGCGGGGCGTGAGCGGAGACTATATCGATTACTTCGAGATGCCGGGCGGGAATCTGGGACTCGCGATCGGGGATGTGTGCGGGAAGGGCGTGCCGGCGGCGCTACTGACCTCTTCGCTGCACAGCATGATCCGGGCGTTGCGGTATAGCCACCACTCGACTTTGAAAGCGCTGGTACGCACGATCGACAAACTGTTCGGGAAACTCTGCCCGGACAATTGCTATGCGTCGCTGTTCCTGAGCGAGTACGACCCGGAGAGCGGGCAACTGCGCTATGTGAACGCGGGGCACGAACCGCCGTTTCTGCTGCGGAGCAGCGGGGGGCACGCGCAGACGATTTTCCTGGAGACGGGCGGGCCGGTGCTTGGGATGCTGCGCGAATCGGTGTATCGCGAAGGGGTGGTGAGACTGGCGCCGGGGGATCTGCTGGTGGCGTACACGGACGGGTTGTGCGACGCGGCGAATGGCAGCGGCGAAGAGTGGGGGTGGCCGCGATTCATGGAGACGGTCTCGGGGTGCGTGGACGCTCCGGCGCGGGAGGTGGTGGAGACGGTGCTGCAAGCGGCGGAAGATTTTGTGGGCGCCGCGCCGCAGGGGGACGATATTACGCTGTGGGCGGCACGGGTAAAGAATGTGGCGGCGGATGCGCCGAAGTGGTTCACGCAGTGCGTGGGTGAGCCGGTGGCGGCGTGAGGGGTAGTGTGGGGAGTTGGGAGAGGCCTGCGGGTACGCAGATCGAGGATGTGGGCAAGCTGAAGCATGCCCCACCAAGAGCTGGAGCATCCAGGGTTGGGGAGTGGTGAGCTGGCGGCGGGCAGGGGTTTACAGAGTGAGAATGTGGTTGGGCTGAAGCGAACGGCGGCCGAGGCTGGACCCTACCGGCGGAGCGGTCCGTGAGAGAATTACAGGTAGTGGCCAGGGCTCAGGACAAGCAGGAGAAGAACGGCAAACAGAAAATGAAGCTGCGCATCCCGCACGGCAGCGGACTCGCCCGGATTGTGCTCGGACCGGTGGGGCGGGTGGTGATCATTGTATGCTCGCTATTGACGATTGCGGTGCTGGGCGGGTTCATCTTCTTCTACGCGCGCTACGCCACGGTGATTGACGAGCGGCTGCGCGCGGGCTTCTTCGCCAACTCCGCCAAGATTTTCGCGGCTCCGGAATCGGTGGCGGTAGGCGACGCGGTTTCGCCGAGCGATATCGCCACGGATCTGCGCCGTTCGGGGTACACCGAATCGCGCGGGAATCCGGTGGGCTACTACCAGATCCACCCCGACTACATCGAGATCTTCCCCCAATCGGACTCTTACTTCGAACAGGAACCGGGCGTGATCCGTTTCCGCAACGGGCGCATTTCGCAGATTGTGAGCCTGCAGGACAACACCGCGCGCAGCCAGTATCAACTGGAGCCGCAGCTCATCCAGGCGATCAGCGCGGCGCGTGAAAAGCGGCGCATGGTGAAGTTCCACGATATCCCGAACGTGCTGGTGGACGCGGTGACCTCGATCGAGGACAAGCGGTTTTTTCAGCACGCGGGCTTCGACCCCATCCGCATCGTCAAAGCGGTTTACGTGGACGTGAAAGAGGGGCGCAAGGATCAGGGCGCATCCACCTTGAGCATGCAGACGGCGCGCATGTTCTTCCTGACGCAGGACAAGAACTGGCGGCGCAAAGTGGCCGAGGTGATTGTCACGCTGCTGTTGGAGCAGAAGCTCAGCAAGCAGGAGATCTTCGAGTATTACGCCAACCAGGTGCCGCTGGGGCAGCGCGGCAGCTTCCATATCGTCGGTTTCGGGCAGGCGTCGGAAGCGTATCTGGGCAAGGAGCTCAACAATATCACGCTGCCGGAAGCGGCGATGCTGGCGGGGATGATCCAGCGGCCGAGTTATTTCGACCCGTTCCGGCATCCGGAGCGGTTGAAGGAGCGGCGCAACATTGTGCTGCAACTGATGCGGCAGAACGGCGTGATCAGCGAGCGCGATTACGCGCTGGCGGTGGAAGCGCCGCTGACGGTGACGAACGCGGGTTCGACGAGCGTGGAAGCGCCCTACTTCGTGGACATGGTGAACGATTCGCTGCAATCCATGTTGACGGAGATCACGGATTTTCAAAGCAACGCGTACCGCATCTACACGACGATCGACATGCGGCTGCAGCGGGCGGCGGTGGAGGCGATCCGCGCGGGGATGATCAGCGTGGACGACCAGATCAAACGGCAGCGCCGCTTCAAGGGGCAGACGCCGCCCACGCCGCAGGTCGCGCTGGTCGCAATCGATCCGCATACGGGAGAGGTGAAGGCGTTCGCCGGGGGACGCAACTATGGCATGAGCCAGCTGAACCACGCGCTGGCCAAGCGCCAGCCGGGCTCCATCTTCAAGCCGTTTGTGTACGCCACGGCGCTCGAAACCGGCATCAATGGCAGCGCCAAGGTGCTGACGGCATCGACGATTGTGGTGGATGAGCCCACGACGTTTTACTTTGATACCCAGCCGCCCTACGAGCCGAGCAATTTCGAGAAGAAGTTTTACGGTCCGGTGGCGCTGCGGGATGCGCTGGCGCGTTCGCTCAACGTGGCGACGGTGAAGGTGGCGCAGATGGTGGGCTTCGACGCGGTGGTCAACATGGCGAACCGCGCCGGCATGAACTACAAGATTCAGCCTACGCCTTCGGTGGCGTTGGGCGCGTATGAAATCACTCCGCTCGAAGCAGCGGGAGCCTACACCATGTTCGGCAACGCGGGCGCTTACATCAAGCCGAGTTTCCTTTCACTGGTGCGTTCGCAGGATGGCAAGGTGGTTTACAAGAACAAGATGGAAGAGAAGCAGGTGCTCGACCCGCGGGTGGCCTATCTCACCACCAGCCTGATGGAAGAGGTGCTGCGGTCGGGCACGGGCGCGGGGGTGCGGGCGCGTTTCAATTTCACGGTTCCGGCGGCGGGCAAGACCGGAACGTCGCACGATGGCTGGTTCGCGGGTTACACGAGCGAACTGCTGTGCGTGGTGTGGGTGGGCTTTGACGACAACCGCGAACTGAATCTGGAAGGCGCGCACTCGGCGGCTCCGATATGGGCGCAGTTCATGAAGAAGGCGCTGGATTACCGGGAGTACCGGGACACGAAATATTTCCGCGCGCCGGATGGGATTGTGACGGTGGAGATCGACCCGGAATCCGGAATGCCGGCGGTGCCCGGTTGCCCCAAGCGCCGCAGCGAAGTGTATATTGCCGGCACCGAGCCGGTGGGCGTCTGTCCGCTGCACAGCGGACGCGGCGGGACGCCGACGACGATCACGGGATGGGATTCCACGCCGGCGGCGGCACCGCCGGTTCGGGGCGGCGCTCCCACCATCACGGGCACGCAGGGAGATGGGCAGGCGCCGGCGGATTCGCCCGCGCGCCGCGCCGCCCGGCAGGCCGCGGGACAGAGCGGCGGCACCCAGACCCCGGCCAGCGCGGCCGCGCCCCCCAAACAGGACACCAAGAAACCTGAGAAAAAGGGCTTACTCCAGCGCTTGATTGGCGTCTTTAAATAGTGTGTGCTCCAATAACAATAGGGGGTAATATGGCCATTCAGCCTCGGTCCGTTACCATCGCGGCGTTCGTAACCGCCGCGCTCTCGTTCGCACAACCCGTTCCCGTCACGCCGAATCCGCTGCTCGACAGCACGCGTCAGGGCCTGCAGCAGGTGCCGCAGGAAGTCTTCAAGCCCGTGCCGCTCTCCGCCGAAGAGCGCGGCGACATTTTCATGGCCCGGAAGATGTACCGGGAAGCCATTGAGGCCTTCCGCGAAGGCTCGCCGAAGGATGCGGTGCTGCGCAACAAGATGGGCATCGCCAATCACCAGATGCTGCAACTCGATGCCGCCCGGAAGTGCTACGAGCAGGCCGTCAAGCTGAAGCCGGATTACGCCGAAGCGATCAACAACATCGGCACGATTTACTACGCCCAGAAGAGTTACCGCAAGGCAATTTCGCAGTACCGCAAAGCGCTCAAATTTCAGCCCGATTCCGCCTCCATGCACAGCAATCTGGGCACTGCCTACTTTGCCCGCAAGCAGATGAAAGAGATGACGGAAGAGTTCCAGATCGCGATGAAGCTGGATCCGAACGTGTTCGAGCACCATAGCAGCTACGGCATTCTGTTGCAGGAGCGCAGCGTGGAGGATCGCGCCAAGTTCCACTATTGGATGGCCGCGCTGTACGCCAAGGACGGCCGCACCGAACTCGCCCTGCAGTATCTCCGCAAAGCGCTCGAAGAGGGCTACAAGGAACGCAAGAAACTGAATGAAGACCCCGCCTTCGCCGCCATGCGCGAACTGCCCGAGTTCAAGCTGCTGCTCACGTTGGAGCCGCGTGTACTGTAAGTGGCCCGCGGCGTTCCGGCTGGTGCTGCCCGCGTTTCTGCTCGCACTGCTCTTCACCGCCTGCCGATCGAATCCGGCCG
The DNA here is from genome assembly GCA_903876865.1 of uncultured Acidobacteriia bacterium. GTDB lineage: Bacteria > Acidobacteriota > Terriglobia > Bryobacterales > Bryobacteraceae > Solibacter. The sequence goes on along the minus strand of CAIRBY010000250.1, from coordinate 356 downwards.
GGGCGCAGGTGGAGCGGTTGGCGATTCTGCGTTTTGAAAATCTGAGCGGGGATGCCTCGATGGAATGGGCCGGCCGCGGCTTTTCGGAGCTGCTCTCCGCGCAAGTGCCATCTTCCCCCGAACGCCAGATCATTGCGCCCGCGCGGCTGCATTCCTTCGACCGCACGCTGGGGCCGCACCCCATCGGGGCGCCGGGCATCTCCAGCGAAGCCACGCAGGCGCAATCCGCCGGGGCCACCCAACTGGGCTACGGGACGTTCACGCTTCGCAACGGCAAGCTGGAGGCGCAACTCACTCTGGAAAGCGTGAGCGGCATGAAGACGCTGCGCGTGCTCTCCGCGACCGCGCCCGCGGGC
>CAIRBY010000249.1 GCA_903876865.1 uncultured Acidobacteriia bacterium | reverse complement strand
GCGAGAACCGTTGGTGAGAGTGAACGCCGTAGTTCCGAGCAGCGAAGTGTCACTGGCGCGTGCTTCCACGGTGACCGCGACCGGTCCCGGCGATGGATTCTGCAGGGCAATGCCAGTGAAGTAATCGGGATTGAGTTGAGTAGAGATGGTGGAAGGCAGCACCGCCTCGGTAGCGGTGAGGAGCGAGAACACGGGCACCGTGACCGCCAGCAGAGGCTGGCTGCTGACGCCCTGAGGCACGCCCCGCATGTAGGAGAAGTAACTGTCGGTAGAGTTGTCGGGATTGAGGGCCACAAACTGCACGCCATCGAGCGGGCCGGCCTGCTTCGCCACCACCTGAAACTGAGTGGGGCTGACGTATTGAATCGAGGCCACGTTGAGGCCCTTGATGATGAATTTGGTCTTCTGGCTGAAGCCCATCCCAAGCACGTTGACCACGCCCCCCGCGGGAACGGCGCCACCGCCCGGCAAGACGTTGGTGATGGAAACGCTACCGCCGACCGTGATGCTTCCGGGGATGAGCGAAACTGTGACGGGGCCGAGCAGATCCTGCCAGAACGAGGCGTTGGGATCGAGCGCGACCGTGACTTTCTGGCCAGGGACGGCGAACTTCGAAAGCGTGACGGCGATGGTGAGGATAGGGTAATCCGTGACCGAACCAAAGGTGCCGTTGGGCGAAGTGAAGCGGGCGTTGATTTTCCGTCCATTGACGGTGGCGGCGCCTACCACGTCACCGGTGGAACTGAACATCGCGATGCCATCGATGGAATCGAACATGAAATCCGAGAGATCGGCGGTCATGTTGCCGGTGATGATGGGCTTGGGCGAAGTCAGCGAAACCTTGATCTGCGCCATGCCTCCCGGGGGAGCGATCTCGTTGGAAATCCGAATCTCCGCGGGAAGCGTTTGCGCGGCAAGCGGCGCAGAGAACAGGCAGAGAAGTAGCGTAGAGGTGGTCATACTGAATCCCCAGGTCATGAATATAGGTTGGCGCGCCGCGCTCAGCGGCTGGTCACGAGAATGTGAAAGCTTTGTAAATTGGTCGAGGAGAGAGTGCGCCCGGCGGCGTCCCTGGCGGCGACATCCCACTGAAATGTGCGTCCTGGTACAAACTTCGCTGCGATAGGGCCGGGGATCTGCGCGGGAACGGCGGAGAAATCGGCAGACCAAAGCTCGGTGCCATCGATTTCGAACAGGCGCACATGATAGGAAGTCGCACCGGGGACTGCTTCCCAGTGAAGTTCCGAGGGCGCAGCGGACAGGTCGCCCACCGGAGAGGTGGCGGCAAACTGGCCGGACCGCCAAACGGGCGGCTCCTGCGCAACTCCGGGGGCGACCCCGGTGCCGGGGCGGAGTACGACGCCGGCCATCAACAGCACCAACAAGGCACAGGCAGCGAAAGCGAGTTGGGGCCGGCCGGCCGGGGAAAGCAGCAGACCGAACCAGGCACGCACACGGGCGGCGAGGGGATCGGGGCGAGGCGCGGCCGCGGGGGAGCGGCGCACCAGTTCGGCTTCCACCCAGGCCAGACCGGCAGCCTCAGCGGGAAGCGCCTCGGCGGCTTCGAACTGGTGAAAGAGAGCCAATTCCGCCTGGCAGGACGGGCATTCCCCGAGATGCGTCTGGAAGGAAGCGTCGCGCGAACCGAGCAGCGCCTCAAGGGG
>CAIRBY010000248.1 GCA_903876865.1 uncultured Acidobacteriia bacterium | reverse complement strand
TCCGAAATAATAATCGGCGAACTGTCGTCGTTCGTCAGCGGTGGAATCGTTGGGCCCTTCGGCCCCTTCTGCGCCTCCGTCGTCTTCTTCGCTTCCTCCGGCGCCTGATTGCACCCAACCAGCATCACAAACCCGACAATCAAACCAATCGTTCGCATCCGCTCTTCTCCTTCATTCGTGTGCCGCCGCGCTACCCTGCGACAGCTTGCGGGAAAGCTCCTGCACATCCGGACGCTTCCCATACTGTGCGAACGCCTCGCGTCCCCACAGCCCTTCCAGTTTCCCCTTCGCCTCTTTCGCGAGCTCCCCTGTCGGGCGGTCGATCCGCCCCATCAACGCCAGCGCGTACCACCGGCTCTCCGGATGGGTCCCCAGTCCAGCTTCCATCTCCCCTAGCACGCCCCGCGCCCCCGCCCCATCACGCGCTACCACCCGCGCCTCCAACACCGCCATCCGCGTCACCAGCAACTCGCCCTCGTCCTGCAACTTCCGCGCCGCCGCATACGCCGCCTCGCACTTCTGCGTGCCCGCCGCCCGGCTCCCGCTCCGCAACAGCGCCAGCCCCTGCAACCGCGTCAACTCTGCCTCCACCCGCGGATTCAGATTCGCCAGTCCCCCCACCGCCGCCTTCGTCCCCCGAATCGTCTCCACCCACGCATTCGTGCTCAAATTCATCTCCGCCCGGTATCGCGCCAGCGAGGGACGCAACTCCGCGTACTGCGCCGCCGCCTCCGCCGCCCGTGCGAAATGCGGCCCCGCCTCGCCGCTCCGCCCCAGCCGCGCCAACGTAATCGCGCAATCCAGGCTCGCGTACCCGCCATACAGCGCATCCGAGCTCGCCGCCAGAAACTCCTGGTAGTGCGCCAGCGCTTCCGGGTATCGCTCCTGCGCCGAGAGCGCGTTGCCCAACCCCTCCTGAGCCGCGCCGATGTTGGCCCGGTCCCGCGCCTTCGTCGCCTCGTCCAGCAGCCGCTGGAACGAATCCACCGCCGCGGCGAAGTTCCCCCGGTACTGCTCCGCCCGCCCCATCAACAGCAGTCCGCTGAACGTCTCCTGCACCCACCGGTTCGGCTGATAATATCCGAGCGCTTCCTTCGCCGCGCGAATCTCATCCTCGCTGCGGTGCTGGCGATCGTAGACGCTGGCCAGGTTCAACTCGCTCATCGCCGCCAGTCGCGCCGAACTCGTGCGTTGCGCCAATGCCAGCGCATCCCGGTAATGCTGCTCCGCGCCCGGCAGATCGCCCTTCCCGAAATACGAACTTCCCAAACTGAGGAACCCGCGAATCGTCAGCGATTCCATCTGGTTCGCCTGCGCCGTCCCCAGCGCCTCGCGCGCCAGCTTCTCCGCCAGTTCGCTATCCCCCGCCTTATAAGACACGTTGGCCAGCGTCAGCTTCGCGCTGATCTCCTGCTGCAGATTCCCCGCCTCGTGCGCGTGCTCCATCGCCTTGCGCAACAGCGCCGCGGCCTCCGCGAAGCGCCCCGCGCGGTTCGCCGCCACGCCCCGTTGCAGCGTCAACTCCGTCAGCCCTTCCATGTTGCTGCTCACCTGATAACTCTTGTCCGCCTCCGCAAACGCCGCCTCGGAGTCCGACGCTTTCTTCCGCTGGCTGTAGATCACGCCCAGCCGCAGCCACGCCGCCGCGCTATGCCCCGCGCCCTCCGCCGCGCGCCGGTACGCCGCAATCGCCAGGTCCGGCTTCGCCGCCTTTTCGTACGCCCGCCCCAGATCCACGTCCAGGTCCGCCGCGCCCTCGCCCGCCGCCTTCCGCATCTCTTCGTATTTCGTCAGGGCCGCCGCGAACTCCCGCGTGATCGTCAGGTCCAGCGCTTCAATCTGCAGACGGTCCGCCGCCGGGAACGCCGAGTTGTCCTGCCGCCGCACCGGCAGAAATTCGCGCGCCGCCTTCTCCGGCAGATCCAGTTCCAGCCAGCTCTCCGCCAGCCGCGCCCGTGCCGGAGTGTACTTCGGCGCCAGCCGCACCGCCCCCGCGAGCGCCTTCGTCGCCGCGAAATACGCGCCCGCGTGAATGTCCTCCACCCCCTGCCGGTAGAGCCGCGCCGCTTCTTCACCAGGCTCCAGGCCCCTGCCCGCCCACGCGCGCCACCCGTACCATCCGCCCGCCAGCAACACCGCCAGCAGCGCAGCCGCAACCGCCGGCCCCGCCAGTTTGTGCCGCATCACAGGCGGCGGCGCCACCGCTTCGCCGCGTACCGCCTTCGCGAAATCGCGCACCTCCTCGAAGCGCCGCGCCGGGTGCGGATCGAGCGCCCGCAGAATCGCCCGGTCCCAGCTCTCGCCCAGATCCGCAGCCAGCTTCCGCGGCGAAGGCGCCGCCTTCTGCGTGCGCAGCAGCGCCGCCGCCAGTGGCGTCTCCCCCGCATACGGCAGCGCCCCCGTCACCATCTCGTACGCCACCACGCCCAGCGCATAGATGTCGCTCCGGAACGTCGCTACCGACCCCGTCAGCAGCTCCGGCGCCATGTAATCCAGCGTGCCCGGCACATTCTTCGTCAGCGTCGCCGTCGAGTCGTCCCCCGTGCTCACGCTCCGCGCCAGCCCGAAATCCGTCACCACCGCGCGTACCCCGTCCCCCGCCGGCACCAGCATCACATTCGAACTCTTGAAATCACGATGAATGATGCCGCATCGATGCGCCGCGTCCAGTGCCTCCCCCATCTGCTCCAACAGCGGCAGCGCCTCTGCCGCGCCCATCCGCCCCTGCTTCCGGATGCGCGCATACAGCGTCTCGCCCGCCAGCAACTCCATCGTCAGAAACAGAATCCGCCCGCGCGATCCCTCTTCCTCGTGCCACTCCAGGTCGTAGACCTTGCACACATTCGGATGCGCGATCTTGCGCGCCAGTTGGATCTCCTGCTTGAAGCGCGCAATCATCGCCGCATCGCCTGCAATCGCCGGCAGCAGCGTCTTCAGCGCCACGTGATCCGGCAGCAGCGGATGCTCCGCCTCGTACACCTCGCCCATCCCGCCCCGGCTCAGGTAGCGCACGATCCGGTAGCGTCCCGCCACCAGTTGGCCCGGTGAGAACACCGGCGCCAACTTCGCCTCTCCGCTCGTCCACCGCACCAACGGAACATCCCCTTCCGTCGTGCCGTCACCCGCCGATCCCGCCAATGCGTCTCCTTCCCGATCGAACGTAATGGTCGAGATTGTACCTCACTGCACGGTATCGCACGCACCTGCCAGCTCGTTCTGCCCGCTCGTTCACCAGCCCGCAGCGCCGGGATTCGTCTCGGCGCGCTTCCCCCCATCGCCGATCCGTTCCGCTCCAACGGATGGGTCGAGATTGC
>CAIRBY010000247.1 GCA_903876865.1 uncultured Acidobacteriia bacterium | reverse complement strand
GATTTTCCGATCACTTCAGCCGAAGTGTAACCCGTCAGTGTGGTAAAAGCCCTGTTCACCCGCTGAATGATGGCGTTTTTATCCGTGACCATGATGCCTTCTTGAGATTCAAAGGCAAATGCAGGTTTGTTGCGCGGCGATCAGGCTCTGCATGTGCTGCTGGGCATGAAACGCTTTCCCACCGACGACACCTTCCGCAGTCTGTTTCGCCGGTTCGGACGAAAAGCGCAAACAGTTAGTCGAGCGGCGAGAGCAGTGTGGCCACGTCCCGCACGGCGTGCTGTCGCGCTAACGAAGCCGATGAAACACACTAGTAACGTATGCGAATGCGCGTTAGTGGTTCGTATCCAAGAGGTCGGCGGAGCGTGGATCAATCGCCTGGCTGGCCATCCGCACAAAACCTTCCAGGGGGCAGTCGAAAGTGGCGTTGCGGATGCTGCAGCCGGGAACGAACACCGGCGCTTTGACCGGCGGCGCGGTGAGCGTGAGGGGCGTGCGATTGCGCAGTTGCTCCATCGTCTGAGTGACGTAGGAGGTACGGACAATGTACTCGCCGGTGGCTTGCGACTGGCGCAATTCGAATACTAAGGCACCGTTTGGAGCGGCGACGTCGGCCTGGTAGCCAGCCACAAGCCAGTCCAGCTCGAAGAGCCCAGCCAGTCCGCTGATATTCGAGTTTGTGCTGATCAGCGCGATGATCTTCTGCGACGGAGTTCCCAGCGTGCCGGTCATGGCATTCCCGGTGGCCGTTTGCACCATGGTGCGTACGATGTGCGATGCCACGTTGGAACTCTGCACCTTGGCCAGATAAGGCGTGCGGAATTCGAGATCGAGAAGCCGGTCGTAGAGGCGGAAGACCTGGCCGATGCTGCCGGCATTCAACTGGCCCCAGCCGACATCGGATAGGGCCATGCCATCCGCGTATTCCATGACGAAGGGATCGATGGCAACACAGAGCGTCTGCAGCCCGCCAAGATTGACCGGCAAAGTGCTTGAACCCGCGGTCGCGCTGATCGGAAGCATCGTGACGTCGGTGATACCGGCCGGCGCGGAAGGCGCCGGCGTCGTGCTGACGGGATAGTGAAAGAGAACCGAGCGCGCGAGCGCGATCTCCGGGGCATAGGCGATGGCCAAGGATTGGGGATTGCCGCCAAGCCTCCCGTTTACAGCCGCGACTGCTGTCCGCTCATTCAATTCCGCGACACCCGCATCCACCGGATCGAACAGCGGGTCGGCGGTGGAGGTGGTGCTAATGGATACGGTCGCCGCCGGAAGCATCCCGGCCGCGAAGGCTTGCGCGGTGTCTACGATCAGGGGACTGTTGTACGACCGGAGGTAAACCAACGCGGCATCGCCCGCATCGTTGCCAGTCAACAACTTCTCCTGCGTAAGCCAGAGACGAAAATAGCCACCCAGAATGGTCTCATTCGTCTTGCCGTTCGGAGTGATCACGGAGATCCCGGGCGCGGCGAAGGTCGGATACGGGAGCTGGGAGAAGGTGTTGAGCACCGAGTTGGGCGCGTTGGGAGTCCGCACGGCATGGCGGCCGAAGATGACGACCTTCTTGAGTTGCGTATGATCCGCAGTCTGCGCGGCGACGAATGGTCCAAACGCGAAGATCAGTGTGATGATCTTGGAAAAACCGGTTTTCATAGTGGAAGACCTCAAGAGATGGCTGATTTGGCGTGCCCAGCGTCGGGCGCGGTCATGCGGCCGCGCCCGTTAGCAGGGCGATCTAGTGATTGACGTCCAACAAGTCGGAGGATTGAGGATCGACCACGACCCTGGCGATTTGCACGAATTTCGCCAGAGGGCAATCGAAGGTCGCATTGCGGTTGCTGCAGCCGGGAATGAATACTGGGGCTTTGACCGGCGGTGTGGCGAGCGTGAGGGGCGTGCGATTGCGCAGTTGATCCAATGTCTGCGCGACGTAGGAGGCACGGACGATAAACTCCCCTGTGCCTTTCGACTGGCGGAGTTCGAGCACGAGTGCGCCGCCGGGCCCACAGTAGTTGGGTTGGTAGCCAGGCACCAGCCAAGCCAGATCGAAAAGGCCGGCGAGTCCGGTGAGATGCGTGTCGGAAGCGATGAGTACGATCATCTTGGTCGAGGGAGTTCCCAGTGTGCCCGCCATCGTGTTCCCGGTGGAAGACTGCACCATGCTCCGCACCACGTGCGAGGCCAGATTGGAACTCTGCACGCTATCGAGGTAAGGCGTGCGGTTCGCCAAGTCGATCCCCAGTGCATATAAACGGGAAAGTTGGCTGACGCCGCCCGCGTTCAACTGACCCCAGCCGACGTCGGACAGCGGCAACCCATCCGCGTACTCCATGACGAAGGGATCGGCGGCCAGAAGCACACTCGCCAGTCCTCCGGGGTATACCGGCCAGCCGGTAGTCCCACCCGCGGCAGCGTCGAAGGGGATTGCCGTCACGTCGATTTTGCCGGTCGGTGTGGCCGGCACGGGGCTCGTATTGGCGGAATACCCGAACAGTGTCGAGCGCAGGAACGCGAGTTCCGGAGCGTAAGCACCGGCAATCGCCTGTGGGTTTCCGCCAAACCGGCCCTGGACGGCCGCAACCGCCTTTTGTGGATCGAGCCGCGCGACGCCCGCGCCGACCGGATCGAACAGAGGATCGCTCGCAGTTGGCCCAAGATAATTCACGAAGACATTGGCCCCGGGGAGAATTCCGGCCGCGAAGGATTGGGCTGTGGCGATCGTCCGTTGGATCACGTTGGCGCGGAAATACACGCGGTTCGCGTCGGCCGGATCGTTGCCGGTCAGGAGTCCCTCATTCGTGAGCCACAAACGGTAGTAGGCACCGAGGTTTTTCTCCAACGCAGCGCCGTTGGCGGTCAGGTAACCGGTCGGCACGCTAAATGCCGGAAAAGGTTGAGTGGCGAAGGCATCGAGAGTGCTGTTGGGTGCAATCGGGGCCCGCACGCTGTGACGACCGACCACGATGACCTGCTTGAGTTGAGTTTCGTCGGCCGGTTGGGCCGCAAGAAACGATACACCGATCAGCGCAAAAGCGACGTTCCGGAAAAATTGATTCTTCATCTTCTTTAGCCTCTTACCGCGATGATTGCTTTGAAACCAGACGGTATCGCGCCAGCAGAGTTTCCCGATTCAGGCGCAGGTCCAGCCCGGTGGTCTTCGCTGGATAGGGCTTTTTTCCCATCAGCCCTTTCCAGAGGAGGTGGTTGAAGTCGTGCGGGTCCACGAGGTCTTCGGCATCGAAGTCCATGCCCTTTGTAGCCCGCGCCCAATATTTCGCATTGTGCTGGACCTTGGGCACGATCAGGCCGGCCGGCTTGGTGCCGAGCGGCAGCGACGTGCCATAGAGCAGCGCGGAGGGTGCGGCAGTGAAGCTCCATGACGCCGGTGACGTGTAGAAGATGTCGGCCATGGGTTTGGCCAGTGCATCGTTGAGGTTCATCGGCGGCAGGCCCAGTACTTCTTCAATCGTGCGCAGGTAGTCGAGAGTGTTGTAGGGAGTGGAGATTAATGCGCCCTGCTTCACCCAGGCGCCCGCCACGAAGGCTATGCTGCGGTGGGCATCCACGTGGTCGCCGCCATCCTGCGCGTCGTCTTCCACCACAAACACGAGCGTATTGTTCTTATAGATGCTCTTGGAGATCTTCTCGATCAGCAGGCCGACCGCATAATCATTATCGGCCACCTGCAGTTCCGGAACGTTCACGCCGTCGATCGCCTTGTCGTAGTTCCCGGTGTGATCGTGCATGAAGCGAACCAGGCTCAGCGAAGGCAGGCCGCCCTTGGCGTAATCGGTATCGAATTCCCGCTCCCACTCCTTATACCGGTAGTAGTCCGGCAGCGAATTGTCGAAACCGCGGAAGAACGGGTCGGTGAACGGCGCCAGGGAAGCACTCGCCGGATAGGCCACGACCGTGCCGCTGGTGTATGGATAGCGCTCCAGCGGAATGGCGAATGCGGCCGAGCCGTAGCGAGCCCCGTCGATGAAGAAGCCGTAGTTGCGGACCGTCAGATTCGCGCGGAACGCCGCATCCCACAAATAACCGGTGTTCACCTCGTTGCCTGGTCCATCCGGAGCGGTTACGTCCGTCCCGCCCGCCAGCAGGTTCGCATCGGCCGGCGTGGCGGGGTTGGAAGCGATGCGGCCCGCCAGGGTCGGGATCGCCACATTGACGTTCCGATTCGTGCCACCACCATCCAGGGCAGTGCCGCGGTAGGAGTAGGCCACGGGCATTTGCCGTTCCACCACGTCCGGGGCGCGGGCAGATGTGGTCCACTGCCAGCCGTCGTAGCTGACTTCGGCGGTGTCCATGAAGTTGTCGAGCGTGACGAAGTTACGGGCCAGCTTATGTTGATTCGGCGTCACGATCTCGCCAAACTCCGTCAGACTCGGGTCTCCGTTGCCCGTTTCCAGGTCGCCCAGAATCTGGTCGTAGGTGCGGTTTTCCTTGATCACGAAGATCACGTGCTGCACGCCTTGGTGGACGGCTGCCATGATGGCGGCGTCAGCCGTGCTCACCGTGCTGCTGAAGCGGTTGTTCACGGCGACTTGCGCCGTAAGTGTCGTCAGTTGGACCGGGGTAGGGCGCGGGAAGCTCTGCAAGCCGGCCTTGGTCAATTGGGGGCTGTATTGATTCGACTCCAGACAGGTCTTGGAACCGACCGGGCCGTAACCGCCGTAGCACCAGCCGGGATTCGGGCCGGTCGGAGATTTCGCGTTGACCACGTACACGGAGGAGCCATCACCGGAGAAGCTCACCGAATTCGGGTACCAGCCGGTCGGAATCAGGCCAATGACCTGGTCGCCCTGGTTCGCGCCGCCCAACGCCACCACCGCGATCGAATTCAAATTCCCGTTGGTCACGTAAAGTTGCTTTTCGTCAGGAGAGAGCGTGACGCTGTTGGGGTTCGCACCGGTCACTGTAGCCAGCGCCGTGGGCAACAGCGACGGAGGCGCGATCACCGGAATCGTCTCGACAATCGCGTTGGTCGCGGTGGCGATGACCTCTACCGTATCCGATTGGTCTTCGACTACGTACAACAGCGTCTGAGCCGCATTCAGCGTCATCTTGTTCGGCTGGCCCTTAACGTGAATCCGGGCCACAACCGACGGCCTGCCGGTGGGATTCATCAGTTCCGGCGGTCCGCTCAGGCTCGCCACCACAATCTCGCGGTCGCGAACGCTGGAGATATACGCCACCGCGCCGGCGCCGGTTCCCTTGACCGCAGCCCAGAACGGGTACGTGCCGCCCGGCACGCCGGTTTGCGAAGGATCGTTCACACCGGGGCGCAGGTCGAGTTCCCTCCATTTCGTCCAGTTGCCGAAGCCACCGCGGAATATAGTGATCGAATCGTTAAAGTAGTTCACCACTACCAGTGTTTGGCCGTCCGAAGAGATTGCCACACCGGCGGCGCACGGCAACACTCCAATTCCCAGACCGCCACGATGGCCCAAGGGCAGCGTCATCGCGAGGTTATCCGCCCACAGGCCGTTGGGGCCCACCGTAACCACATGGATGTTGTCGCTGGGACCGCCTGCGACATAGAAGGCCTTGCCTGATGGATCCCAGACAATGCCGTTGTAGGTGTTCGGGATTTGCACCGCAGGCTGTTTCTTGACTGGCGCACCCCGTGAAATATCGTAGATGAACACGTACTCGTTGGACGCCGGGGGATACCAGGTCAGAGGGCTAACGGGGACGATGTTGATGTTGCTGACCCGGTTGAACCCGCTGGTCAGGGCAAGCAACGTGGTGTGGTCCGGGCTGACCGCAGTCGTAACCGCCTGGCTGGCGAGCCAGCCTTGCCCTGCCAGCAATGCCGGATCGTAGGGCAACTCCGGGTCCATCGGTGCGAAGCGGGAGCCTGTGGGCGCGAGCGGTGTGATCTGTTGCCCCATGTTGGGCAGGTATTGGGGCTGGGTCTGGGTCTGGGTAAGGGCCGGGACTGCTACGGTTGCCAGACCAATCATCAGGATGGCAGCGGAGGTCCGCAATCGCCTGCAATGGATTCTCGTCATCGGGTCGGGTCTCTTTCCGCGAAAACCTCCGAGGCGACAGAACCGGGACCTCGATCCGATGCCAATCCAATCAGGATAATAAGGTACTCGTTATCTGAAACATAGCAACTCTCCACTTCCGGGGCCACAAATCCGCGGATAGAGTGGGTCACTTGACTGTCAATCCGACAGTCCGGGCAACTCGTCCGGCTTTGCCGGGTGGCAGGAGAAATTGCGCATTTCCGGCAGTCTTCCGTGAGGTGGCGCCCAACTCGTGCTTACAGGGGCTCCAACCTAACAGGCGGATTCGGCGAGTTTCTCCGCCGCAGCGAGTCCAGATAGAAAGGCGCCTTCCAGACGCGGCCCACCGAAGGCGTCTCCCGCGATGGCGAGACGGGCAGGTTGGTGCGAGAACAAACACATCATCCGTTCGCCGTCATCGACTGGCCGGCTGTATCTCCAGCGATGCAATTGCCAGGCGGTGACCTGTCCGCCGAACCAGGGTTCAGCCGCTTCGAGTAGAAGTCTGGCCGTGTCGTCTTTGGGTGCCTCCAGATAGCGGCGGGAGAAATCCGCGCGGGCGTGGATCGTAAGAGCCGCTGCGCCCGTGGACACGCCCTTCTGAGTGTTGTCCGCGATCCACTCAATCGGCCCCTGATCCAGGCGAATGTGGCCGGGCGAAGGCACTCGACCGGGTCCGTCTATGGTCACCAGCAATGCAAAACAGGGATCGAACTCGATGCGCTTGAGCTTTGCGTTGATTTCGGATGGCAATTGATCCGCGCAGGCCGCCAGCAGGGCAATCGACTGGGGTGCGGGAGGTGTGAGCAACAGCGCACCCGCTTCCAAGCTCTCGCCTGCCTCGGTAATCACCCGCCAGCCTTCGCCCGCCGGCTCAACCAGTCTCACCATCGCCTCTGTCCGCACGTCGAACGGCTTGGCCAGATGCTTCGCGAGCGCGTTCATTCCACCCGTTGCCCGATACCGGACTGCCCCACCCTCGGTAAACCAAGGCGTCACCAGGTTGCCCAGTTCCCACCGGTTGGCTGCCTCCCGAAAACGCGCGTCCCGCACCGTGAAAAACTGCGCGCCATGATCCAGGCGGCTCTCTCCGATCCGGCGGGTTGCCATACGGCCACCGACTCCGCGGCCTTTATCGAGCAAAACGACTTCCCAGCCTCGGTCTCGCAGAACGCCGGCTGCCGTCAAACCGGCCAGGCCGGCTCCGACAATCAGACAGGAACGGGTTGCGCTCACAATGCCTCGCTCGTGGAGTGCTTTTCGCAGACCTCTTTGGTCACGCGGTGACGGTGGGCGAACATGTTGCCAAGACCCAGATTCACGATCCAGCCGAACAGCATGTTGACGAGTGAGCCGCCGGGCAGTTCATATGCAACCCGGTCGGTCAGTCGCGTTTTGGCCCCCAAAGCCTCGAATTCATGCCGGTGAACCCACGTTTCGAAAGGGCCGTGGATCTGTTCGTCTACGAATAGCCGATCCTTCTCATATGCTGTGTGGAGCGCGACCCAACGGAAAACGCCAACGCGGAGTTCCACCCGCGCGCCGGCTTCGATGCCGCCCGTTCGGCTGATCATTCGCACCTTCGGGAACGCGGGCGTCAACAAAGCAAGCGCATCCGCCCGTTCGTGGAAGTGAAACACCTCGCTTACCGGTGCATCGATGAGGACACTGATCACGAAGTCGGGCACATTTTCAGTCTACAGGCGCGCGACCGAGCACGCCGGTATTATGTGGTGGCAACTGATCTGGGATGGGGTCTCCCCCGTTTTTGGCGTAGAGCCCGTAGAGCCCCTTAGAGACTAGGGCTAAAAGTGGCGGAGAGACAGGGATTCGAACCCTGGATAGAGTTTCCCCTATACACGCTTTCCAAGCGTGCGCCTTCAGCCACTCGGCCATCTCTCCGTCTTCGGCTTCATTTAGAATAACATGACCCGCGCCCCGCGGCCCGAGGGGGCTTAAAATATCAGAGTGCACTCTCCCCTAGTCACGCGGCGCGCTTTGTTGCTCGCCACCGCCGCCGCGGCCGCCGGCTGTAACAAGCCAAAGGCGGAACGCTTCCTCGGTTTCTGCTTGGTTGCCAATCGCGGAACGCGTTCGGTGGCCGTGGTCGATCTCACCCGCTTCCGCACGCGCCAGCAGATCCCGCTGGACGCCGCGCCCTCACAAATTCTCTCCGTACCCAAGACCACCAAAGCCTACGTGCTGGCACCCGATGCCGGCACCATCTATGAAATCGAAGCCGGCCTGCTCACCATCACCCGCCGCATACGCGCCGGCAACCAGGCGATCGCCATGCGCCTCTCCCGCTCCGGCGATGCACTCTGGGTCCTCTATCGCGACCCAGCCAGCCTGGTGGAGATTCCCTTCGACACCCTGCGCCCACGCCGCCGCATCAAGTTCGCGGCGCCGCCCGACGATTTCGACCTCAGCCTGGAAGCCGACGATGCGAGCGTAGTCACCCGCGCCGATCGCTCCATCGCCATCGTCTCGCTCGCGCAGGCTTCCGTCGCGCACACGATTCACGCCGCCAGCGAACCTTCGCTCGGCCGCTTCCGCAAGGACGGCCGCCAACTCATCGCCGCCAGCGAAGTCGATCGCAGCCTGACCATCTACGATGTGCCCAGCGGTAAGACCGTCGTCCGCCTGCCACTCGCCGTGGCGCCGCGCCGCATGTGCTTCACCAGCGACGGCAACCTGTATGTCAACGGCGATGGCATGGATGCCGTGGTCAGCGTTTACCCCTTCCGCACCGAAGTGTGGGAGACACTCCTCGCCGGGCACGCACCGGGAGCGATGGCCGTTTCCGAATCGACGCAGCCGCCGTCTTATCTGCTGGTCTCTAACCCGGACGCCGACACCGTCACCGTGCTCGACGTGGAATCCGGCAAACTCATCGCGCAGGTGCAGGTGGGCAGACAACCCGGCCAGATCATCGTCACCCCGGACAACCAGTACGCGCTCGTGCTCAATGAAAAATCCGGCGATATGGCGGTGATCCGCATCTTCTCGCTCGGCGGCAATCAGGCCGGCGGAGAACGCGTCAAGCGCTACAAATCCGCGCCGCTCTTCACCATGATCCCCGTCGGCGAACAACCGGTCAGCGCCGCCGTAGTCGCACTCAGCTGATCGCGTGACATGTCGCGGACGCTCTCGCGCGCGCCCCATGCCGAAGCCGCACGCGAGTGCGTCACATGCCGAAGCCGCACGCGCGCGCGCCCCATGCCGAAGCCGCACGCGAGTGCGTCACAATGGGTCCATGGGCTTGGCGGGATTACTGGCATTTTTCTTCTCCGCCACCGCTCCCACCTTTTCCCACGACGTAGCCCCGCTTCTCTATAAGCGCTGCATCTCGTGCCACCGCGAAGGCGGAGTCGCACCCTTTCCCCTGGACAGCTATCCGGCCGCGGCCAAGCGCGCCGGCCTGATCGCTACGGTCACCGGAAAGCGCTACATGCCCCCGTGGCTGCCGAGCGAACCACGCTTCCAGCACGAACTGAGGCTCAGCCTTGCCGAAATCG
>CAIRBY010000246.1 GCA_903876865.1 uncultured Acidobacteriia bacterium | reverse complement strand
TCCGCGAGCCCTGGCTGCCGCCCGTGATCAGCACGCTCAACACTTCCCCGCGCGGCTTCGGCGCGATCCGGAAAAACTCTTCGCGCACCGGCAGCCCCGTGACTTCGGTCCGCCCGTTCGGAAAGAACGCGGCCGTCTCCGGGAAGCTCACCAGCGCCCTCTCCACGAACCTTGCAATGATCCGGTTCGTGAACCCCGGCACCGCATTCGGCTCCATCACCACCACCGGAGTGCGCCGCAGCAGTGCCGCCATCACCGGCGGTCCCGCCACATACCCGCCCATGCTGAAAACCGCGGACGTGTCGCGCAACATCCGCGCGCAGAACATCGTCGTGAAGGGAAGCCGCGCCAGCGTCACCGCCGTCTGCGCGATCCCTACCCGATTGAGTCCGCCGATCTGAATCGTCCGCAATTCAAAACCTTCCGCCGGAACCAGCTTCGATTCCATGCCTCGTTCCGTCCCCGCAAAAAACACCCGGTGCCCGCGGCCGCGCAACTCGCGCGCCACCGCCAGTGCCGGAATGACGTGGCCGCCCGTGCCGCCGCCCGCCATCAAAAAAACCTTAGCCCGCATGTTCCGATACATTCATGAGCATCCCCAGGCTCGCCAGCGTACTCACCAGCGAACTGCCGCCGTAGCTGATCATCGGCAGCGGAATGCCCTTCGTGGGCATCATGCCCAACACCACGCTCATGTGCATGAAACCCTGCACCACCACCACCACCGTGAGCCCCAGCGCCAGGTAGCGTCCGAAATCGTCGTTGATGCGCAGCGACGCGCGCACGCCTCGCCAGAAGATCACCCCGAAGCCGATCAACAACCCCACTGACCCGATCAGGCCCAACTCCTCCCCCGCCACCGCATAGATGAAATCCTTGTGCGCCTCCGGCAGATACAGCAGCTTCTGCCGTCCGTTCATGAAGCCGAGCCCTGTAGCTCCGCCCGCGCCCACCGCGATCTTCGATTGCTCCAGCTGATAATTGGTATCGCTCGCCGCCAGCGATTCTTCCAGGCGCGATTTGATCTTGCCGCCCGTGTCCCACTTCTCGATCACCTTGAATTGCGGATCGAAAAACTTCACGACGCGCGCCAGCCGGTACGGCTTCGCAGCCACGAAAAATATCAGCCCCACCCCCGCCAGCGCCCCTACAATCAGGCAGTAGCGCCACTCCAGTCCCGCCACGAAGAACACCAGCGCCGCCGCCGCGCCCAACACGATCGCCGTGCCCAGATCCGCCACCACCACCGCCAGCAGCACCAACCCCACCGCCATCGCCGCCGGCACCAGCGTGTATCGCGGATTGTTGATCGCGCGCGCGCGCCAGGTCACAAAGAACGCCAGAAACACTACCAGTGCGGGCTTCGCCAACTCCGATGGCTGCACGCCCACCGGCCCCACTCGCAGCCACCGGTGGTTGGCCGGATCCGCGAAATACACCACCGCCAGCAGAAACAACGCCACGCTGATCGCGCTCATCGCCACCGCCGAATGTTGCAGCTTGCGGTAGTGCATATTTTTCAGCGCCATCATGATGCCCAGCGAGATCAGCCCCCACATCGCCTGCCGCTCCACATAGTGCCACTCCGAGCGGAAATGCTCGTCCATCTGCGCCATGATCGAGGAGGCGCTGTACACGATCAGCACTCCGCCGAAGACCATCACCAGCACGGTCACGAAGAGAATCCAATCGGTCTTGAGTCGTTGCGCCATATTAGTTCCTAGCCTGCAGCTGATTCACAATTTCCTTAAACGCCTGCCCGCGATGTTCGTAGCTCTGGAACTGATCGAAGCTCGCGCACGCCGGCGCCAACAGCACCGTATCGCCCGCCGCCGCATGCGCGAACGCGTGCTCCACAGCCCCCGCCACCGTGCCTGCCTGCACCAGTTCCACGGACCCTTCGATCTGCTCCGCGATCTTCTCCGCCGCCGCGCCAATCAGCAGCGCCGCCTTCGCCTTCTCCGTCAACGGCGCGCGCAGCGCCGCGTAATCCAGGCCCTTATCCTTGCCGCCCAGAATCACCCAGACT
>CAIRBY010000245.1 GCA_903876865.1 uncultured Acidobacteriia bacterium | reverse complement strand
CGCGCACAAGCGCTCGCTTGCAATGGCGACCCCAATGCGCGCACGCCGAACCTCGATCGCGCGGCGACTAACGGTGTGACCTTTACCAATAACGTCTCCGGCTTTCCGCTGTGCTGCCCGTTTCGCGGCTCCATGCTCACCAGTCGCTACCCGCACCACTGTGTTCCCGGCCACGAATACCCTCTGCCCGCCGGGCAGAAGACCATCGCCGATGTCTTCAACGGGAGCGGCTATCACACCGCGTATTTCGGCAAGTGGCACCTCGGCGGTTTCCACGAGAGCCAGGGACGCGCCGCCTTCTTCATCACCGACCCCGCGCGCCGCGGCGGCTTCGAAAGCTGGACCGGTTATGAGAACAACAACAGCCAGTGGGATTCGTGGGTCCACGGCGGCGCGGGCGCGAACGCCTTCCACTACCGCCTGCCCGGCTACGAAACCGACGAACTCACCAACCTGCTGACCGGCTACATCAAAGACCGCGCCGCCGAACGCAAGGCGAGCGCCGCCAAACCCTTCTTCGCCGTGATGAGCGTGCAACCGCCGCACGATCCCTACGTCGCGCCCGAGCGCTTCCTGGCGAATTACAATCCCGAACGCATCGTGTTGCGTCCCGACGTGGCGCACGTGGCCAGGCTCGAAAAGCAGGTGCGCCTCGATCTTGCCGGCTACTACGCCATGATCGAGAACCTCGATTGGAACTACGGCCGCGTGGTGGAAACGCTGGAGGAGACCGGACTGTTGGCCGACACGCACATCCTCTTCTTCGCCGATCACGGCGATATGCATGGCTCCCACGGCATGCTTCGCAAAGTGGTCCCGTATGAGGAATCGATTCGCACGCCCATGATCCTCTCTGGCGGAGTGCCTCGTTATGCGCCGTGGAAGAATGGCCGCCTGCCCGTGCTCTCAAACCACGTGGATATTGCGCCCACCACGCTCGGCCTGTGTGGCATCCGCAAGCCGGAGTGGATGGAAGGCGCGGACCTCAGCTACCACCGCATCGGCACTGCGCCGGGTGCGCCGGACCCGGATTCGGCCTATCTGCAATCGGTGGTGCCCACCGGACAGGGGGAGACGATGAATACGCCCTACCGCGGCATTGTGACACGCGATGGCTGGAAGTATGTCTGCTTCGAGAATCGTTCGTGGCTGCAGTTCAACCTGAATGACGACCCGTTCGAAGAGATGAATCTGGCGCAGTTGAACCGCTACCGCCCCGAGCGCAAGAAACTCATCGCCCGCCTGAAACAGTGGGGTGCGGAAACGGGCGACCGCTTCGCCATTCCGGAAGATTAGGCCGCGGACTCCGTGCCTACCGGCTTGGCCGGAACGTCTCGAGCGCCGCTGCAATCTCGAATTTCAGCGCGGCGTGGGCTTGGCGCAGCGCTAACTCCGCAGCTTCAGGGGTCTCTGTTCGGGCGAAAAGGAATCCCAGGTAGCTGGAGCCTTCCGGCAGCGGCACCAACTGTTGCCCCTCCGTGGCGGTGATGATCACGTCCTCGATTCCCGTGACGGCGCGGGCCTCTTCCATTCCCGAGACCGAGCGGTAGAGGCCTGGCCCGGGTACGGGGATCATCATCACGCCCACTGCGCCGCCTTCCAGCCGTGCCGCGCTGACATCGGCTCCGAGCGCGTGGGTGAGGATCAGCTCTTCCAGCGGCATGCTCTCCGCGCCTTCCCCGGCGGTGAAGCGTAGCGCGCGCGCGCAGAGTCCGCCGATGGGCCGGGCGTGCACTTCGAGCATGTACGCGCCCTCCTGGTTGTAGCGCAGTTCGGCGTGAATGGGTCCGTGGCGCAACCCCAGCGCGGCCACGGCCTGCGCGGTCGTGTCGAGCAGCGCCTGCTGCACGGCGGCGGCTTCGCGCGAGGGTGTCACGTAGATCGTCTCTTCGAAGAATGGGCCTTCCAGCGGATCGGGTTTATCGAAGATGGCGAGCGGCTGTAGTTTTCCGGCCGTGACCAGCCCTTCGATGGCGAATTCGCGGCCTGGAATATACGTCTCCACCTGCACGTCATGTTCGCCGATCTTGCCGATGCGGCGGAAGGCCGCGGTAAATTCCGCCGGGTTGTTAGCGCGAATCACGCCGCGGCTGGCCGATTGCCCCAGTGGCTTGAGCACGCACGGATAGAGGGCGCGCGCGGCCAATGGCGCGGGGTCTTGAGTGAGGCTGGCGCGCCAGAAGTCGGGTGTCCGCATCCCCGCTGCCTGAAAGAGTAGACGGGCGGCGTGCTTATCGTGGCAGGCGCGCGCCGCGGCGAGCGGGTGGAAGCGGACGCCGAACATCTCCGCAGCCGCGGCTGCCAGCACCGCGGGCCGGTCGCCCACGGCGGCCACGCCATCCACGCGCAGTTCCCGCAGCGCGGGTAGCGATTTCTCGATTTGGTCGAACTTCACCGCGATAGCGCGGTCGTTCCACGGGTCGTCCATGCGTCCGCAGCGATCGGTGGCGAGGGTTACTTCGATCCCGAGACGGCGCGCGGAGGCCGCAAAGGTGCGGATCTGGTAGCCGGCTTTGGCGGCGAAGAGCAGCAGGTGCTGGGGCACTGCCTTTATTGTAGGGGTATCGTAGAGTAATGAAGGCCTTAGTCAAGAGCAAGAGCGAGCCGGGGCTGTGGCTCGAAGAGATTGCGCCGCCTGAGATCGGCATCAACGATGTGTTGATTCGCGTGCTCAAGACGGGCATCTGCGGCACGGACGTGCACATCTACAAGTGGGACGAGTGGGCGCAGCAGACCATCCCCGTCCCCATGGCGATCGGCCACGAATTCGTGGGCCGGATCGAGGAGGTCGGCTCTAACGTCTCGGATTTCTTCCCCGGCGATATCGTCAGCGGTGAAGGCCACGTAGTTTGCGGACGCTGCCGCAACTGCCTGGCGGGCCGGCGTCACTTATGCGCGCACACCAAAGGAGTGGGTGTGAACCGTCCCGGCGCCTTCGCCGAGTATCTCTCGCTGCCCATGACCAACATCTGGCGCCACCACGATGGCATCGATCTCGATGTGGCCAGCATCTTCGATCCCTTCGGTAATGCCGTGCACACGGCGCTTTCCTTCCCGGTGCTGGGCGAAGACGTACTCGTGACGGGCGCCGGCCCGATCGGCATCATGGCGGCGGCAGTGGCGCGCCACGCGGGCGCGCGCTTCACGGTGATCACGGACCTCAACCCCTACCGCCTGGAACTTGCGGAAAAACTCGGCGTCACCCGCGCCGTCAACGTGCGCGAGCAGAAGTTGGCGGACGTGCAGAAGCAACTCGGCATGACTGAAGGCTTCGACGTCGGTTTGGAGATGAGCGGCAGTCCCGCGGGCTTCCGCGAAATGCTGGCCAACATGAGCCACGGCGCGCGCATCGCGATGTTGGGAATTCCCAGCCAGGAGATGTCGATCGATTGGCGCACCGTGATCTTCAATATGCTCACCATCAAGGGCATCTACGGGCGCGAGATGTACGAAACCTGGTACAAGATGAGCGTGATGCTGCAATCCGGCCTCGATATCTCTCCGGTGATTACTCACCGCTACCACTACACGGAATTTGAAAAGGGCTTCGAAGTGATGAGTTCCGGCAATTCCGGAAAAGTGATTCTCAGCTGGGATTAATTACATCTCCAGTTTGCCCTGGTAGGTGAGGTCCTTGACGCGGAATTCGACCTCGCGTTCCGGGAAGTTCAGCCCGCCCAGATAGAGCCGGAAGGTCACGAATTTGTCGGTTGGCTTGACGGCGCGGGGGAAGATGAGCCGCAATACGGGGTCCGACGGGACCGGCGGAAAGTGGCCCAGAATGTGGTAAGTTTTCCGCCCGATCACCATCACGGATTCTTCCTCCATGCGCTTGCTCTCTTCGCTGTTCGTGAAGCGGGGAATCGTGGGATAGGTGATGGCCAGCACCACACTCTGGTCGCGATGATCGCGGAGAAATTCGACATAATCGGGATCGGGTTCGGGTAGCGGATGCGGGTTCTTCTTCATGCGCAGGCGCAATTCGCTCTCCGCGTGCTCGATGGGCGCGGCAGTGGCCAGGTAGTAGGTCACCTCGGGACTCTCGGGCGAACGCTGCGCCCACGGACTCTCCGTCCGCAGGCTCTGGATCTCGGCGTCTGTCCAGCGTTCCGGCGCTTTGGCTTCCCAGAATGGCTGGGCGAGGAAGAAAAACAAGGGCAGCAAGACGTGCATACTGTACAAATATGACAGCAATCCGGCGCGGTGAGGCAAGCGACTTAAATGCGGTGGCGGTCATCCAGCAGGCAAGCGCCGGGGCGGCGCACTGGAGCGTGGCGGAGTATCTGGAGTACGCGTTTCTGGTGGCGGTACTGCGGGGGAACGTGGCCGGTTTCCTGGTTTCGCGCGATGTGGCTGCCGATGAAAAAGAGATTCTGAACCTCGCCGTGGCACCCGAATTTCGCCGTCAGGGTGTGGCAAAAGCCCTCCTTTTCAGCTGTCTGGAGGGATTTTCAGGTGTGG
>CAIRBY010000244.1 GCA_903876865.1 uncultured Acidobacteriia bacterium | reverse complement strand
TGAGGAAGTGCAACTGCATATCCACGATGTTATCGATGCTGCGGCGGACGAGATTGGCCAAGGCGCTGGCGGGGGCGGAATTGCCGGTACGATCCTGCAAGGCGCCGACCACGATTTCATTCTCGCGCTGGGCCAGGTGCAAGAGCACCCGCTCGGCGGCGATCAGGTTGGAGATGCCTTCACCGGACATTTCGGTGAGCGCTCCGAGGGGTACCGAGCGGACCTCATCGAAGCGTTCGCGGATGACTGTCATGGTGGTGGCGTTCTGCCGCATCACCAGGTCCAAGAGGATCCTCTGGGTGGCGAAAAAGCTGGCTGTGCCTTGCCTGGCCCACTCCGTAAACAGGGAGAAGGGGGAGAACGCCTCGGACTTAGGCGCCGCCGCGGCAGGTTTCGCTTTCGCTGGCATTTTGGAACTCCTTATTGCTGCAATGCAGCATCAGTTAAAATATAGATCTTTGCTGGGTTTTATGTCAATATGAATCGGAGAAACTCCGCAGTGCAGCAAGAGGAGGGCCGGTGGCGGTCGTGATCAAGAAATACGCAAATCGAAGAATGTACGACACATCCGCCGGGCGGTACGTGAATCTGGAGGACGTGGCGGGTTTGATCCGCAAGGGCGAAGCAGTACAGGTGGTGGATGCCAAGAGCGGGGAAGACCTGACGAGGGTGGTGCTGACGCAGATCATCGTGGAAGACGCCAAGGGCCAGCCGACGGGATTGCCGCTGGAACTGCTGCGGCAGCTGATTGTGGCGTCGGACCGGGCGGGGCAGGAATTCATCATGTGGTATCTGAAGTCGGCGTTCGACGCGTACCGCAATGTGCAGGATGCGGTGCAGTTGCGTTTGAGCGACGTACGCAGCGCCGCGATGGCTCCGTTGAGCATGGTGAAGAATTTCCTGGGCGGAACGCCGCCGCAGGAGAGCGAAATGGAGCAGCTGCGGCAGCGCGTACAGGAACTGGAGGCGTTGCTGAAGAAGCCTCCGGCGAGGAAGAAGCGGGCGAAGTAAATGTGGATGGGATTGAGCCGGGAGGAGATCGGGAAGTGGGTCACGAGCATGATCCCGGTGGAGACTCTGGTGATCGAGAGGTACCAGAAGTGGCGTCCGCTGGTGAAGGACGCGCTCGAGTTTATCTTTAGCCACCTCTCTGAGCAGCGGCTGAGCGCGAAGATCGCGGAGCAACTGGCACTGGCCGGGGACACAGCGCCGGAGCGGCGGCTGATCCGGCTGATTTCGAAGATGCCGGGATTGCAGAAACTGGGGCAGGTGATGGCGCGCAACCGGCGCCTGTCTCCGGCGCTGCGGCGGGCGCTGACGGACCTGGAGAACGGGATGGCGGACGCCACGGTGGGCGAGATCCGGGCCATTCTGGAGGAAGGGCTGGGAGAGCGGCTGGCCCGATACGGGGTGGAGATGGAGGACGCGATCTTCAAGGAAGGCAGCGCCGGGGCGATCCTGCGATTCACGTGGCAGGTTCCCGGGGGCGAACGGGAGCGCGGCGTATTCAAGGTGCTGAAGCCGTATGTCACGGAGGCCTTCGGCGAGGATATGACGCTCTTGACGCAACTGGGCGACTTCCTCTCTTTGAAGAGCCGCGGCTACGGCTTCGACGTGACAGATATCAAGGACATGCTGGTGGAGGTGCGGCTGCTCCTGGAGCACGAGCTGGATTTCCGGCAGGAGCAGAAGACGCTGGTGGAGGCGCGACGGATCTACCGCTCCAGCTTCGGGATCCGGGTGCCGGGAGTGATCGCGCCGTTGTGCACGGAGCGGATCACGGCAATGACGGAGGAGAGCAACGTCAAGGTGACGGAGGCGTTCCGGGACTCGCCGATCCGGCGGGCGCGGATACCGGGCCAACTGATCGAAGCGCTGATCGCGGTGCCGTTGTTTTGCCGGGAGGAGGTGGCGGTGTTCCATGCCGATCCGCACGCGGGCAATCTGATGTACGACGAGACGAACCGGGAACTGGTGGTGATGGACTGGGCGCTGGCGGGGCGGCTCACTTTGGATTCGCGCCGTCAGCTGGTGATGCTGGTGGTGATGATGCTGCGGGGGAGCCGCACGGGAGTGCGGCAGGCGATCTGTTCGCTCAGCGGGAACGGGGCGGGAAGGCGGAAGCGCGAGCGGCTGATCGAGGCGCACGTGGAGCGCTTTTTTGAGCGGCTGCAGCCGGGCCATTCGCCGGGCGCGCTGGAGGCGATGCGGCTGCTGGACGAGATCGCGCTGGCGGGGGTGCGCTTTCCCTCGTCGCTGTTCTTTTTCCGCAAGAGCGTGTTCACGCTGGATGGAGTGTTGCGGGACGTGGCCGGGGCCGAGATCCGGATCGATTCGGTGATCGCCAGGGAATTCCTCACGCGCTGCCTGGGGAGCTTCGGAGTCTTCCACGCACCGCTGCAGCTGGAAGATTTCGCGGCCATGCTTGTTCCCGCGGCGGCGATATAGTATCAGATAAAGAGAGCTGTAATTCTGAAATTGCCGGGAGGACGAAGGCGTGGCTCAGAATCATGCAGAGCTCGACAGGGACCGCATCGAGTACCTCGATGGGCTGGTCGGACAGGCCGGTATCGCGGCTGCCGTTTTCACCCAATACACGCAGGAGGATGTGGACCGGATCGTCAAAGCGATCGTTCTGGCGGGATTGGAACAGGCGCAAGCGCTGGCGCAACTGGCGATCGAGGAGACGCGGCTCGGGCTGTTCGAAGATAAGGTCATCAAGAACATGGTGGCGCTGGAGTTTGTCTACGACTATGTGCGGGACAAACCGAGTGTCGGGGTGATTCGCGAGTATCCCGAGCGCGGGCTGGCGGAGGTGGCGGAACCGGTGGGGGTGATTCTCTCGCTGACACCGGTGACGAACCCGACCTCGACGGTGCTGTTCAAGTGCATCATGGCGATCAAGACGCGGAACGCGGTGGTGTTTGCGGCGCACCCGAAGGCATGGCGCTGCTGCCAAGAGACGGTCCGGATCATGTACGAGGCGGCGGTGAAGCATGGGGCTCCGGAAGGCGTGTTCGGCTGCGTGGAAGCGCCGACGATACCGGATAACGTCTACCTGATGCATCATCCCGAGATCCGGCTGATCGACGCAACGGGGGGACCGGGCGCGGTGAAGGCGGCTTACAGTTCGGGCAAGCCCGCGCTGGGGGTGGGGGCGGGCAACACGCCGGTGTATCTGGAGAAGACGGCGCAGGTGGACATGGCGGTAGTGGACATCATCACGTCCAAGACCTTCGACAACGGCACGATCTGCGCCTCCGAGCAGACGGTGGTGATCGACGATGAGATCTACGATGTAGTGCTGGAGAAATTCGCGGAGTTGGGCTCGCACATTTGCAGCGAGCAGGAGACCGCGACGCTGGGCCGGGTAGTGATCAACGCGGAGACCGGAGCGATGCAGCCGATGGCGGTGGGGCAGAAGGCGCTCGACATTGCGCGCTTCTGCGGGCTGCGGGTGGCGGCGGAGACGAAGCTGCTGATTGCGCCGATTGCGGGAGTGGGGCGCGAGTATCCGCTCTCGGTGGAGAAGTTGTTCCCGGTGCTGGCGGTCTACCGCGCGAAATCCACGGAGGAGGCGCTGCGGGTCTGCATCGACGTGAATCATGCGGGCGGGTTGGGGCACACGGCGGTGATCTTCTCGCGCAACGAAGAGATCATCGGGCAATTCAGCGAGGCGATCAACGCGGGGCGGATCATTGTGAACTCGCCGGGCTCGATCGGCGCGCTGGGCGGAGTTTACAACGACATGGTGCCGACGTTCTCATTCGGCTGCGGCACGGGCGGGGGAAACAGCACCACCGATAACGTGAATATGTACCACTACCTGAATCTCAAACGGGTGGCACGGAGGACACAGGCGCATATGTGGTTCCGCATACCGAATCAGATATATTTCAACCGGAACGCGGTGGAGAATCTGCGGCAGTTTGCGTCGCGCTCGACGGTGATCGTGACGAACCCGCAACTGGAGCAGATGGGGCACGTGGAACTGGTGCGGCGGGCGATTCCGGCGAACACGCCGATCCGGGTGCTTTCGATTCCCGATGCGGAACCGGAGTTGCGGGTGGTGCTGGAGGGCGTGGAGGCGCTGCGGATGCAGGAGGCGGACCAGATCATCGCGCTGGGCGGCGGGTCCGTGATCGACGCGGCGAAGCTCATGAAGCTTATGTACCTGTGCCCGGAGGCGGACCTGGAGGAGCTGGCCGCCCCGTTTCTGGACATCCGCAAGCGGGTGGTGCGCTTTCCGGCGGGGAACGGGAAGACGGTGCGGTTGATCGCGATCCCGACGACGAGCGGGACGGGGAGCGAGGTGACGCCGTTCGCGGTGCTGATCGACCGGGCGCGCGGGCGGAAGGTGACGCTGGCGGATTATTCGCTGAGTCCGGACGTGGCGATTGTGGATCCGCAGTTTGTGATGTCGATGCCGAAGCGGTTGACGGCGGACACGGGGATCGACTGCCTGACGCACGCGCTGGAGGCTGGGGTTTCGATCCACGCTTCACCCTACACGGATACGAATGCGATGCAGGCGATCCGGATGGCGTTCCAGTACCTGCCGGTGGCCTACGAGAAGCCGATGGACGAAGCGGCGCGCAGCATGATGCACAACGCGGCGTGCATCGCGGCGATGGCGTTTTCGAATGCGTCGGTGGGGGTGAATCACGCGCTGGCGCACGCGGTGGGCGCGCGGTTCGGGATTTCACATGGGCGGGCGAACGGGCTGATGCTGCCGCACGTGCTGGCATACAACGCGGCGGTGCCGGCGAAGTTCATGCCGTCGCCGAATCAGCGGGCATACACGGCGCACAAGAAGTACGCGATGGTGGCGGATTTGCTGGGGCTGGGCGGCGAGACGATTGCGGAGAAGGTGGACAAGCTGGTGGCGGCGACGGAGGAGTTGCTGGAGCGGGTGGAGATGCCGCGGTCGATCCGGGAGATGGGGATCGGGGAAGAGGAGTTCGAGCGGGCGATTCCCGAGCTGGTGAAATATGCGTTCGACGATCCCTCGTGGCGATCGAATCCGCGGATGCCGCTGGTGAGCGAACTGGCGGAGTTGCTGCGGAAGGCGTATCGGGGGCGGCGGGTGCGGGAGACGGTGGGGGCGATGGAGGGGGCGCGGGTATGACGAGTCATGCGGAGCGTGTGGAGCTGGACCCGGAGTGTCCGGCGCGCGGAGTGCGGGAGGCGGCGGAGAAGGTGAAGGGCGGCGGGGAAGTGGTGCTGGAGTTTGGGGGCGTGCTCCGCATGGACGCGGCGGCGGCGAAGGCGCTGGAAGAGCTGGCGGGCGTGGCAGAAGGGTGCGAGGGGAGGATCGTGCTGCGCGGGGTGAAGATCGGGATTTACCGCGTGCTGAAGCAGCTGAGACTGGAGCGCAGGGTCACGATCGTGTGCGAGTAGGGCGGGTGTGGGGCCGGCAGGCAGGATTGAGGAGTTGGCAGGCGGAAGCGCCTGCCCCACCGTGCGAGGGAGTGGGTGAAGGGAGGCGGGGTAGCGCGGGCCGTGAGGGCGCACAAAACCAGAGATTCAGGTATGGTTTTCCGAAATAGTGTTAGTCTGTGGTGGGGAATCCGTTGCGGCCGTCTGCCGAGAGCACGGCGTCTCCCGGCAATCCTCGGGCCGGGCGTTGCGCCGTGGAGTGCCGCATCTACTTCGTACCCACGGAGGCTGCTCCATGACGATCATCCCAGGCCCACATCAACTTTCCGGACGAGCGGTTCGCTTCCTTTCGGCCCTGATCCTCACGCTCGCACTGCTTTTGCTTGCCGCCCCGGCCTTCGGGCAGCAGGACTATGTGGCTCGCTTCGATGCTTACGGCGGATATGCATTCCTGGACAGTCCGCATGTGAGCTTGTTTGAAAACGGCTTCGCGGCGCAGGCTGGTGTCAGACCGCGACGGTGGCTTTCGCTGGGCTTCGATTACAGCCGGACCTCCGGCGACCTGACGCTCACGCCCAACCTGCTGCTGGACAGCCTGCAGCAATCGCTGGGAGCGCAACTCACGCAGATGGTAGCGGCGCATATGATTCCGGCGAATTACGCGCTGGTGGTGCCGACGCATTCGGTGACGCAGACCTTCGCGGCGGGTCCGCAACTGGCGTACCGGGGGATGAAGCACGCCACGCTGTTCTGGCGGCCGGTGTTCGCGGGGATCATTCACGAGGTGGCGACCCCGATGCCGACGGACGCGATCGCGACCGCGGTGGTGAAGCAACTGGCGCCCGAGGGGAAGAAGACGGACAACGTGATGTTCATCGGGTTTGGCGGCGGTTTCGATATCCTCCTCTCGAAACATATTGGCTGGCGGACACAGGCGGATCTGGTTTACGACCACCTCTTCAACGACATGCTGAAGGACGCGCGGTTCACGGTGCGATTCTCCGCCGGCCCGTGCTTCAATTTCGGGGGCAACGTCGCCAAGTAAGTTACCGGCGCGCGGGAGAGGCGGGAGCCCAGCCGGAGTCGCGGGCGGGAGCAATCTGGCTCATGGCGCGTTCGGTGAGGGCGCAAATGGTGAGGCTCGGATTGACGCCGAGGTTGGCGGCGATCACGGAGCCATCGCAGACATAGGCGTTGCGGTAGCCGAAGAGACGGTTGCGGTGATCGACCACGCCCTGCCGCGGCGAGGCTGCGATCGGGCATCCGCCCAGGATATGCGCGGTGCCGGGCACATCGAATAAGACTTCGGTCACCATGCTCATGGGAGTGCCTCCGGCGAGGCGGGCGACCTCACGGGCGAACTGATTGGCTTTGGGGATATAGGTAGGGATCCGGCTGCCATCGCTCATGAGGACTTTGCGGAAGGGCCACCACCACGGGCGGCCCAGTTTCATGGCGATTTCGCCATCCAGAGTCTGCATGCAGAGGAGGATCATGGATTCGCGGGCGAAGCCAAAGGGGTGGAGGCAGCGGAAGGTGCGGAGGGGATGGCGGAGGAGCGAGACCGCCATGGCTTTGAGCCAGAGGAGGATACGGCGCCAGCCCGGGGTTCCCTCGGTGAGCACGGTGGCTAAGAGGCCCATGGCGTCCGAACCCCGCGGGTAGCGGGTGGCCTCGATGTGCGTGGTCTCGTCCAGATAGACACCGGAACCGATGGCGACGCCGAGCGAGAGATCGAGGCAGCTGTGCGGAACGCGGACACCGATCAGAGATTCGGCGTTGGTGCGCACGCCGCTGCCGAGGCGATCGCTAACGGCAGGCAGGGAGCCCTTCTCTTTCAGGCGAAAGAGCAGGTCCATGGTGCCGAGGGAGGAAGCGGCGAAGACGATGCCGCGGCAGGTGAAGCGGCGGGCTTCGCGAGGGAAGAGGGCGGTGGAGTTGACGGTGCGGACCTCGTAGCCTTCGCTGCCATCGG
>CAIRBY010000243.1 GCA_903876865.1 uncultured Acidobacteriia bacterium | reverse complement strand
TCTATCTGCCGCCCGATTCGCTCCGCCGCCTCGGCCCTGTCACGCTCGAAGCCACCGTCAACGGCGCGCCCCTCCTCCCCGCCGTCTTCGATTCCCCCGGCCTCTCCACCTACGTCCGCGAACTCGACGCTGCCACCGGCGAAGTGGAACTGCGCTTCCAGACCGATAATGCGCTCCTCCCCGATAATGATGACGATCGCGAGCGCTCGCTCATCGTGGTCTCCATCGAAGTGGTGTAAGCGAGCGTGGCACTCACTTCCGGGGAATGCCTCCACGTCACCCGCTCTTGACTTCCACCCCCACCGGATGTGATCATCCTGCGTAAATGAAATCCGCTGTACTTTGTCTCGCCGCAAGCCTGCTTGCCTCCACCTCCGCCTTCGCGCAAACCAAATTCACCGCCGCCGATTACGCGCGCGCCGAGAAGATGATGGGCTATAACACCACCTCTCTTGTGCTGCGCACCGGCGTGCGTCCCAACTGGCTGCCGGACGAGCGCTTCTGGTACCGCGTCACCATGGCCGGCGGCGCCGAATTTGTCCTCGTGGACCCGGCCAAGGGCACGCGCCAGCCCGCCTTCGATCACGCGAAACTGGCGGTGGCGCTCTCTACCGCGGCGGCCAAGACCTACACCGCCGACGCACTGCCGTTTCAGGACATCGAATACTCCGCCGACGGTCAATCCGTCAGCTTCCAGGTGCAGGGCTCGGGACGCTTCAAGTGCGCCGTCTCCGGCGCCACGTGTGCCGCCGATGAGAGCGCTCCCGCCGGCGGCGCCGGACGCGGTGGACGCGGTGGGCGCGGCGGAGGCGGGCGCGGTGGCGCTGCCGGCGGAGGACGCGCGGCGGAAGCCCTCTCTCCCGATGGCAAGCACGCCGCCTTCATTCGCGAGTTCAACCTCTGGTCGCGCGATGTCGCCACCGGCAAAGAGACGCAACTCACCACCGATGGCGTCAAGGATTTCGGCTACGCCACGGATAACGCCGGCTGGTCTTCGAGCGACCGCCCCATCGTGCTCTGGTCCCCCGATTCCAAACGCATCGCCACCTTCCAGCAGGACCAGCGCGGCGTCGGCGAAATGTACCTCGTGAACACTCAGGTCGGCCACCCGACCTTGAAAGCCTGGAAGTACCCGCTGCCCGGCGACGCGGTCGTCACCACCATCCAGCGCGTCACCATCGATCTCGATGGACCCCGCACCGTCCGCCTCAACACCCCGCCCGATCAGCACCGCTCCACCCTCTGCGACGACGTCGCCTGCCGCGGCCAGTGGGGCGACGTGCAGTGGGATAAGGACGGCGCCAGGCTCGCCTTCATCTCCACCTCGCGCGATCACAAGCAGGAAGTGCTGCGCATTGCCGATGCCACCACGGGCACGGTCCGCGACGTCCTGGAAGAGAAGGTCTCCACCCAATACGAAAGCGGCAATGGCAAGGCCAACTGGCAGTACCTTCCCGAAACCAAAGAGCTCATCTGGTTCAGCGAACGGGACAACTGGGGCCATCTATACCTTTACGATTCCGAGACCGGCAAGCTCAAGAATCAGATCACCAAGGGCGAGTGGAACGTCACGCAGATCGTGAAGCTGGATGAAAAGAATCGCGTGATCTACTTCTACGGCGTGGGCCGTGAGAAGGGCCGCGACCCCTATTTCATTCACTTCTACCGCATCAATTTCGATGGCTCGGGTCTCACCCTGCTCACGCCGGACGATGGCAATCACGATGTCACCCTCTCCGCCTCTGGCAAGTATTTTGTGGACACCTATTCCAAGCCCGATGTTCCGCCCACCGCCGTGGTCCGCGATGACATGGGCAAACTCGTCTCGCCGCTCGAGCGCGGCGATATCTCCAAACTCACCGCCGCCGGTTGGAAGCCCCCCGTGCCCATCACCGTGAAGGCGCGCGATGGCGTCACGGATATCTATGGCCTGATGTTCCGCCCCACCAACTTCGACGCGAAAAAGAAGTACCCCATCGTCAACCACATCTATCCGGGACCGCAGACTGGCAGCGTGGGCAGCCGCAACTTCTCCGCCGCCCGCTCCGATTGCCAGGCGCTGGCCGAACTCGGCTTCATCGTGGTCGAACTCGATGGCATGGGCACCCCGTGGCGCAGCAAGAAGTTCCATGACGCCTACTTCGGCGATATGGGTGACAACACCCTGCCCGATCAGGTCGCCGGCATGAAGGAACTCGCCAAACGCTACCCCTGGATCGATATCGACCGCGCGGGCATCTACGGACACTCAGGCGGCGGTTACGCCACGGCCGACGCCATGTTCCGCTATCCCGATTTCTTCAAGGTCGGCATCAGCGAAGCCGGCAATCACGATAACCGCCTCTATGAAGATGATTGGGCCGAGCGCTACCAGGGCCTGCTCGTCACCAATGCCGATGGCACCACCAACTACGACAACCAGGCCAATCAGTTGGTCGCCAAGAACCTCAAAGGCCACCTGCTGCTGGCACACGGCACCATGGATAACAACGTGCCGCCCGTCAACACGATGCTCGTGGTCAACGAACTCATCAAGGCAAATAAGGATTTCGACCTGCTGCTCTTGCCCAACCGCAATCACGGCTTCGGCAACGAGCCTTACATGGTGCGCCGCCGCTGGGATTATTTCGTGCGCTACCTGCTGGGCGCGGAACCTCCCGCCGGGTACGAATTGAAGCCCCCCGCGGGCGGCGGTGGCCGCGGCCCCATCGCCCCGCCCGCCCAGTAGCCTCACACTCCATTCGGGGCGTCAGGCACAGCGCCTGCCGCCCCGCTTTTCACCTATGCGTGCGCTTCCACCAGCGGACGTGCCGATTGTTCATCGTTATCGGCAATCCCTGCGCCCGCCATCTGTTCGGAAATAAACCACACCTGCAGTTCGTTCCCGCGAATCACGTCGCTCACCAGCAGATCGTTGGTGCCATCGTCTCCATCCGCAATCGCAGCCTTGGCCAGTTCGCGGCTCTCCGCGATGATCAGTTCGTGAGCCTGCATCAGGCGGAACAACTGCATCGGCGCATCTTCCCGGCCCCGCGGCGCACGCGCAATCCGCGTCGTCTCCGCCACGTCCGGCGCCATCGCGATCGCAACCCCGCCCAGCGTCTGCACCCGCTCCGCAATCGTGTCCACCAGCTCCGCCTGCTCGCCGAAGTGCTTATCGAACAACAGGTGCAGTTGGTAGAACGTGGCGCCCGAAACCTGCCAGTGGTGCTTCTTATACAGATCGCGCAACGTCATCGTATCCGCCAGGATCTGGTTCAACCCGTTCGCCATCGCCAAACGGACTTTGTGCTCGAGCGATAGGGGCCGCTCGATTACCGTTCCGTACTTCTGAATCTCCGAACTCTGCCCGTTGGTGGGCGCTGTCTTGTGAGAATTTGTTTTCATGTTGTCTCCGCCCTCCCTACCCGCACTCCGACCGCCAACCGCCCCACGTCTGTGGCGCATCACGTGCTCATGTATCGGGGAATGCGCAGCACTCAAATCGAACAACACCGCATCGGACGCATCGGCTGGCTCCGCGCCGCCGTTCTCGGCGCCAATGACGGCATCCTCTCTACCGCCAGCCTCGTCCTGGGCGTTGCCACCGCCCACGCCACCCACGCCAATATCGTGGTCGCGGGAGTCGCCGGCCTGGTCGCCGGCACCATGTCCATGGCCGCCGGCGAGTACGTCTCCGTCCACTCCCAGGCCGACACCGAAAAGGCTGAACTCAAAATGGAAGGCGCCGAACTCGCCACCGATAACCCCGGCGAGCATCGCGAACTGGCCGACATCTATGTCACCCGCGGACTCGACCCCGCGCTCGCCAAACAGGTCGCCCAACAACTCATGGCGCACGATGCCCTCGGCGCTCATGCGCGCGACGAACTCGGCATCTCCGATGCGCTCACCGCCCGCCCCATTCAGGCCGCCCTCACCTCTGCCGCCAGCTTCGCCTCCGGAGCCGCCATGCCCCTGTTGGTCGCGGCCCTCGCCCCGCCCTCCACCCTGATTCCCCTCGTCGCCGCCACGTCCCTCGGTTTCCTCGCCATGATGGGAGCCCTCGCCGCCCATACCGGAGGCGCGCCCATTGCCACCGGATCGCTCCGCGTCGCCTTCTGGGGCGCGCTCGCCATGGCCGTCACCGCCGCTGTCGGCTCTTTCTTCGGCACCGCAGTCTGAACCCGCCCGATCCGCGCGCGCTCCCTTTTCAGTTGTGGACTTCCGGCAGATCTTCGCCATGCTGATCGACGTAGATCGTACCGGTTCATCTGTCCGACCTGCACATGCTGTCCGACCTGCACATGGTTCGCCGCGCGCCAATCTGCATTTATCTGGTGCAGCAACTGCGCATTCGGGGTCTTGCTCCGCATACCTGCATTCTCCCGAACCGCTGTCGTCCTGGCGCGCGGCAGTCCACCCTAAGGCGTCAGGCCGCAGCCATTATGCCCGCAATCGCACGAAAGCTCCACCTCTTGCGCGCCCGCACTTTCACAACGCTGGCTGCAATACTTCTTCTCTTCCGTCACCGCGCAGCGGCAGGCCGGATGCGCACACTTCTTCTCGTCCGTTTTGATCGTCATGATTGCCCTTTTCGTGATGCGAAAAACTCTACTGGAACGCCTTCACCATCGCCGCGAACTCCACCGGCAGCGATTGCGCGTGCGGCGTCACCGGCGGGATCTCGCGGTCCAGCTTCAGCAGTTCGTAAACCGCCATCTGCGCCGCCCGCACGGAAAACTCCACCGTGAACACCGTATCGTCGACGATCTCCACAAACTGGCTCAAGAGCGCCAGATTCTTCGTATTCCTCGGCACCGGCAGCGGACGGTCTCCCGCCACGCGCGGCATGAACATGCTCGTGATGTACGGCATCCGGCACGGAATGCAGTTCGCCGTTTTCACCGCGTCCATATCGAAACGCAGATGACCGCACAACTCGCGCAGGATCTCCGCCCCGTTGCACTCCGCCATCGGCTTCGCTACAAAATTGCCGAGCCGGTCCGGCAACAGCGCGTAGCCCCAGAACACCTGCACGTCCGCCGGCTGATTCGCAAAGTGCGGCTGATGGGCCAGCACAATCGACATCAGCCAGTTCGAATCCCGGAACGTCACCAGCCCGCCCGTGCCCGCTTCGTTCCCGCTGAACTCCTGCATCTGCCGGAAGAACTCCGTGTCCTTCAGCGTCACCGTGAAGGATTCCCAGCAGGATTGCGCGATCGAGCTGTTGAACGCCGCCGGTCTACCGAACTCCGGCCGGCCCTCCGCCAGCTTCTCCCACAACTTCCACCCGCCGCTCTCCGCCTTCGTCAGCTGCGCCGGCGCCTGCGTCATCGAGCCCACGCTGGAAGCGTCCGTCATCGAAGCGTTCTGGAAGAACACCAGGTCGCCTTCCGCCACTGCGACCGTATTGCTTCCGCCGCTGCCCTCGCAGTGGATCGCGGTCACCACCAGTTTCCCGTCCTCGGTCTTGTGTTCGAGTTCCGTCACCGTGCAGTTCGGTACGAAGTGCACGCCCTGCCCCTCCAGCCATTGCTGCAACGGCAGCACCAGCGAATCGTACTGGTTGTAGATGGTCCGCTTCACTCCCG
The DNA here is from genome assembly GCA_903876865.1 of uncultured Acidobacteriia bacterium. Lineage (GTDB taxonomy): Bacteria > Acidobacteriota > Terriglobia > Bryobacterales > Bryobacteraceae > Solibacter. Next base: position 2,974 of record CAIRBY010000243.1, on the reverse strand, counting down.
CCAGCGTGTCGATGCGCGCAAACTCCATCACGAATCGCAGCAGGTAGCGCTTGAATTCCACCGCGCTATGCCACGGCTGAAACGCGAACGTGGTGCACCACATGTACCAGAAGCGCGTCTCAAAGAACTCCGGCGAAAGCCAGTCCGTGATGCGGCTCCCCGCCAGCTCTTCCTCGCTCGCCCGGCTCAGCTTCAGCAGCTCTACCCGGTCCTCCATGGAGAAGCCCATCGAGGTCACGGCCACCTTGGCCCGCCGCCGGTCCACCAGCCGCGCCTTCGAATTCGCCACATGCTTCTGGTTGAACTCCACCGTCTCTTCGAAGACCGTGCGGCCCGGATGTTGCAGCGAGGGAATGGATTTGAAGAGGTCCCAGGTGCACTCGTAATTATCCGTGGTCAACATGCGCCCGCCTCGCATCGAGTAGCCCTTCTCCGCGTCGCCCGCCCCGTCCAGGGCTCCGCCCATTACCGCCCCCGCATCGAACACCGTCAGATTCGAACCCGCGATTCCGCCGTCCCGAATCATGAATGCCGCTGCCGCCAGGGACCCGATCCCGCCCCCGATCAGATACGCGCGCGGATCGCTCATACGCTCACCAGCGCTTTGCCCGTATTCTCTCCCAGAAAGAGCCCGATGAACGCGCGCGGCGCGCTCTCCAAACCCTCGTATACCGTCTCTTCGTAGCGCAAGCGCCCTTGCTTCAACCATCCGGCCATCTGTTCTCTTCCTTCCCCGAACCGCCCCGCCCATCGCGATACCAGAAAGCCCTCCACCCGGAGTTGCTTCACCAGCATCGGCGTGAACGGACGCGGACCCACGTCCAGCGAGCGGTCGTTATATTGCGAAATCTGCCCGCAAATCGCCACCCGCCCCCGCACATTCATCAGCCCCAGCACCGCGTCCGTGAACTCCCCGCCCACGTTGTCGAAATAGCAGTCGATGCCCTTGGGGCACATCCGCGCCAGTACATCCTTGTACGGCTTGTCCGTCCGGTAATTCAAGGCATCGTCGAAACCCAGCGATTTGACGTGGTTGACCTTTGCCACCGTCCCCGCCATTCCCACCGCCCGGCAGCCCAGGATCTTGGCGATCTGTCCCACCGCCGAACCCACCGCGCCCGCCGCGCCTGAAACCACCACGGTCTCTCCCGCTTTCGGCGCGCACACTTCCGTCAGGCCGAAGTACGCCGTCATCCCCGGCATCCCCAGGATTCCCAGCGCCGTCGATACCGGCGCCTCCCGCGGATCCACCCGCTGCACCTTCGCCGCCTCCACCGCATCGAACTCCTGCCAGCCCCAGAAGCCGCTCACAATGTCGCCGCGCTGAAACGCCGGGTCCTGCGACGCCACCACTTCACCCACCGCGCCGCTCTCCATCACCGCGCCCACTGCAATCGGCGCCACGTAAGAGCGCACCCCGCTGATGCGCCCCCGCAGGTACGGGTCCACCGATACCCACTTCGTGCGCACCAACAGGCCGTTCGCCGCGCACACGGGAACCGCTACTTCCTCCATCCGGAAATCTTCTTCACGCGGCATCCCCACCGGCACGGCGGCCAGTACGATGCGTCGATTTCGATCGGCCATCAAGTCCTCCCCGTCAGAACATGCCGAGCATATAGGCAATCAGCAGGATGATCAGAATCGTCCCCAGCCCGATGCCGGCTCCGCCGCCGTATCCCCAGCGGCTGTGGCCATAGTAGCCCCCGCCTCCTCCAAGTACCAGTAACAGGATGATCAGTAGTATCAACATTTCGTTTTCTCCCTTGCTCTCAGTTGGTTTTTACCGCCCGCAGCCCGCGCAGATTCTGCACAAATCCTAATCGGGATGCAGATATTCCTCGGGCACATCGTCTTCCGCAAACTGTTTGGTGTGGACTTCCGCGACGTCTCCGTCCGCCTCTTCCACCCCGCCTATGGCTTCGGCCTCATACGCCTGCCCCTCTTCCAGCAGTTCCGCCACACTCTCCGAATCCGCCTCCGCCACATCGTCTAATCCCTGCAAATCGCCGGATTGCCCCGCCGAACCAGGACCCATGCCGGCCTCCGGGCTCGGCACCGTTGCGTTCGTGCGGGTGACTTCGTCGTTCTGCTTCATGTGCTCCCTAACTGCACTTTTCCAGCCAATGTGCGGGATCGCCTGCCCGGAGTTTGCTATCGTGGAAATCTTCTCCGGAGGAAGTTGCCATGACACCCAGCCAATCCCCCGTTCGCGTTTTCGTTCGCCAGCCATTCACCGAATCCGGCGACCTCGAAAAACAGATCATCCAAGGTGTCCTGGATGTTCTGGGCTCGCTCCCCGCCGACGTCCTCACCGGCCTCGAGGCGCAGAGCCAGGAGACCTTTCGCCAATCCTTCGAGCGCAACACCGGCCTCCCCTTCACCCCGCAGAACTTCCGTCTCGTCCGCCTCTCCATGCTCGCCGCGGCGGATGCCATGATCGTCATCCGCACCAGCCTCAGCGAAAGCGGCGCCTTCGAAGCCGCCTACAACGTCTTCGGCGGCCGCCAGGTGCCCATGTTCTTCGCTGTCTGGAAGAATGCCCCCATCAAGACCACGCTCCTGCGCGAACTCGATGAGTTCTGCGAAGCCGAGTACGTCACCTTCGAACACCCCGAAGAACTCCGCGAACCCCTCACCCGCTTCCTCAACTCCGCCACCCGCCTCGCCGATCTCGCCCCGTAGTGGTAGGGCAGGCGGTCCCGCCTGCCAACTCCCTCATCCCTCCTTCCCACCCACAGCCTCGCGGAAGCCAGATGTTATTGTGAGATGGAATGCCTAAAGCGACCCATTTGGAATGCAGCCTCTGCGCCACCAGGTACGATGCGGGGGCGCCGGCCAACCTCTGCACCTGCGGAGGTCCGCTCCTCGTCCGCTACGACTTGGAAATCATCCGCCACCGCTGGTTGCGGCGCGATGTGCCGAATGGCCCTGCCAGCATGTGGCGCTACGCCCCCGTGCTCCCTGCCGCCGA
>CAIRBY010000242.1 GCA_903876865.1 uncultured Acidobacteriia bacterium | reverse complement strand
GTGAAGCGGACGGTGTACCTGATCGGGCCGGACGGGACGATCCGGTTCGCGCGGCGCGGGATGGGGATGTCGGCGGACGTACTGGCGGCGATGGGGTAGGGGTGACGGGCGGGGGCACTGCCAATTGACTGCGAGCCGATGCTTGTGAATGGGCGTACCGTCGGGCGGGCTCCCTGGAGCGTGGCCGACGCCGTCGTCGGAGTGTCGCTGACGCTTTGCAGGAAGGGCGGGACCAGGGAGTCCCGCGCGGACGGGGGCGTCCGCCCCACTGGCGCCGGCGGAATTGCAGGGCTGCGTCACACAGCGAGAATGTTGGCAGGCGGGGGCAAGGCCAATTGACTGCGAGACGATGCCTGTGAATGGGCGTACCGTCGGGCGGGCTCCCTGGATGGTGGCCGACGCCGTCGTCGGAGGCAGCTAATGCTTCGCAGGAATGGCGGGACCTGGGATCCCGCGCGGACGGGGGCGTCCGCCCCACTGGCTCCGGCGGAATTGGGGGCTGCGTCACACAGCGAGAATGTTGGCAGGCGAAAACGCCTGCCCTACTGTCAGGGGAGGGTGCCGGTCAGGCGGTTGAGGGTGGCGGAGCGGGAGATCTCTTTGCCATCGGCGAGGAGGCGGAGGCCTTTGCCGGCTTTGAATTTGGCGCCGGTCTGATCCCACACGATGGTGAGCAAACGGCCGTGGTAGGGCACGCGGTCCAGGCAGAACCACTCCCACTTGCCGGCGGGGAGCATCGGATTGACTTCGACCACGTTGTCCGCGCGCGGACGCAGACCGGCGAGGCCGGTGATGACCAGATCGGCGTAGCCTGAGTGATTGTAGTGATCGCCGCGGCCGTAGAACGTTTTCTTGCGGAGCTTTTCGGCGCGCGCGGTCCATTCGCCGGTGAGCGGGTTCAGGTCCTCATCGATGAAGGGCACGACGCGGCCGTCCTCGAGTTTGAGGTGCTGGCTGCGGGTGTAGATGGAGAACGTCTCGAAGTAATCGGCGCGCGTGATGGCGCTCTGGGGGTAGTGGTCGAGCAGATTGGCGAGCGCACGCAGGGTGATGGTGGTGGCGAAGGGCCAGCTGAAGCCGTTCCACTGGCAATCATCGTGATCGTCGGCGAGGAACTTTGGGTCGCGGCGCTCGGCGGTGGTGGGACCGAAGGGCGCGTAAAATCCCTGTGGGTCCATGAGCTGCTTCCAGGCGACTTCGTAGCTGGCGGAATCGTTGCCACCACGATCGTTGCCACCACGATCGTCGGGAAGATCGAAGTACCAGGGGGTGTAGCCGATGTTCTCGCGCACCGGCGCGAACTCGCCGTTCTCCAGGCGGGTCTCGAAGAAGGCGGCGTCTGTGCTCCACAACTGGCGCTGGGTGAGATCCTTCAAGCGGGCGGCCTTCGCCTGATACTCGGAGGCGAGTGCGGGCTTGCCGGCCATCGCGGCGATGGCGGCGATGGCGCGCGCGTTGCCGAACATATAGCTGTTGATGCTGGGGCGGAGGTTCTTCACCTTGCGCCCGCCGCTGAGGGAACTCTCCATGCCATCGGAGACGTCGCGCTGCCAGAAGAGGCCACTGGCGGTGAGGCGCTCCTGCTCCCACGCGGCATAGTCTGCGAGCAGCGCGTCGAGATAGGGGAGCATGGCGTCGCGGCGGCCATCGGCGAGAAAGCGATCGTAGAGACTGGACGCGACCCAGCCGCTGAACTGGTGGAGGTTCTTGCGCATGCCGCCGCCCTCTCCGGTGCGGAGCCAGAAGTGCACGTCGCCATCGAGGAAGCGCGGATCGTGGAGCCAGCGGCCCTCGGCGATGTGGTGGCCGAGCGCGCAGCTCAGGGCGTTGTACTCGCTGGCGTGCTTGACGGGCTTGAGGAACTCGGTGACGAGGAATCCGGCGGGGGTCTGCCTGATGTTCTTGCGATAGGTCCACCAGCGGTAGTAGTAGAGCTCTTCGATGGCGGCGTCGGGGCAACTGAAGAAGGGGATGTTGGCGCTCAGCCACTCCCACGCGCCGGCATCCGGGATGTAGTTGACGACCTCTTCCTTGAAAGTGCGGTTGAAGCTCTCGATGTGATGGCGGAACTGCTCGCGCGGGAGCAGCGCGGGCGCGGAGGGCGACTGCTTCTGCGCGACTGCCAGCGTACCGGCCGCAAGGCCTACAAATGCACGTCGATTCAACATACGTACCCCTTTACAAAACTGTATAGGAATTTCACGCGAGGCACCGCATAATTAAGCTGCGATGCGTTTTTTTCTGCTCTGCCTGCTTGCGGCCCCTGTCTTCGCCGCCGTCCCGGTTGCCACTTCCGCTGATGCCTCCGCCCGCGAATTGACGGGAGCGGCGCGCTTGCGCGGGGCGCTCGAGAGCGTGGTGCAACCGCAGGCTCGTGTGAGCGTGAAAGTGGGCACCGCAGCTGAGTTCGCAGGCGCGCCGGAAGCGTTCCGGCTCTCGCGCAGCGGCAACGAGTGGCTGGTCACCGGTAGCGATTCCTCCGGCGTGTTGTACGGCTGCCTGGAACTGGCGCGGCGGGTACGCGAACTCGGCCGGCTGCCGGAGCAACTGGAGGTCACGGATCATCCACAGTTTTTGTTGCGCGGGCCGAACATCGGGATGCAGAAGACCACCATCACCTACGATGGCGCGATGTACGACTACCGCTACACGCCCGAGGAGTTCGGCTTCTTTTACGATCAGCAGCTATGGACGAAGTATCTCGATTTCCTGCTTGAGAACCGCATGAACACGCTGTATCTATGGAACGGGCACCCGTTCCCCTCGCTGCTCAAGCTGCCCAAGTACCCGGACGCGCAGGAACTGACGGACGCGGAACTGGCGCGCAACATGGAGATGTTCCGCTGGCTCACCACTGAGGCCGACCGGCGCGGCATCTGGGTGATTCAGGCCTTCTACAACATTCACATTTCGCACGCGCTGGCGAAATCGCGAGGGCTGGCATTTCAACACACCACACCCACCGAATTCACCAGCCAGTACACGCGCTACTGCATC
>CAIRBY010000241.1 GCA_903876865.1 uncultured Acidobacteriia bacterium | reverse complement strand
AGTGCCTGCGGTGCAGGTGATTCCGGGTACGGGCGGCAACTGGCTGACGGCCGCACTGAGATCTGCGTTGCCGGCGAGCAGTCCCGCAGTGGTGCAACTCTCGGTAGATGCGGCGGTGGTGACGGGCCTGGCTTACGGGACGTATACGAGCTACGCGGTGGTCACGGTGGCGGCGGGGCAGCGAGTGTTGACGGTGCGGCTGCTGGTGAATGCGGTGGCGGTGACGCGGGTGGTGGATTCGGCGGGGTATCAGGCGCGCGGGATTGCGCCGGAGGCGCTGCTGACGGTGTTTGGGATCAACGAGGCGACGAAGACGGTGGACTCTTCTTCCGCGCCGCAGACGGCACTGGGTGGCACGAGCGTCTCGATCACGGATGGGGCGGGAGTGGCGCGGGTGGCGCGCTTGTTGTATGCGTCGCCGGGGCAGGTGAACCTGCTGGCGCCGGCGGGAATGGCGAGTGGAGCGGGGACGCTGACGATCGTGAACGGGGCGAATCAGCAGGCTACGCAGGTGGTCGCGATCGGGGCGGTGGCTCCGGGGCTGTTCACGGCCGAGATGAGCGGGCAGGGAGTGGCCGCGGCGGTGGTGCAGCGGGTGGCGGCGGACGGCACGCAGAGCAGTGCGGCGGCGGTGCTGTTCGGCGGGGATCAGGTGCAGTATGCGGGAGTGGATCAGATCAATGTGCAACTGCCGGCGTCGCTGACCGGGAGGGGCGATGTGAGTGTGGTCGCGACGGTGGATGGCGTGGCGGCGAACGTGGTGCGGATTACGGTTAGGTAGGGGGGAAGGGCTCTAGAATCGGAGCTTCGCCGAAACCTGGATCTGTCTGGGGAAGTTCTGCTGCTCAATCGACAGCTTGCCGAAATCGACGGCGTTGTACGTCGTGTTCGCCGGCTTGTAGATCACATGATTCAAGAGGTTGAACGCTTCGCCGCGAAGTTGCAGCTTGACTCGCTCGGTAATGCCAAACTCCTTCGCCGCCGCGAGATTGGCCGTGATGTTGTCCATCTGCCGCAGCCACGCGTAACGATCTTCCACCACGCGCGGCATATAGCTCGGATTGCCGGCCCAGCAACTCGACGTGTTGTTCCATTGCCGGTCGTGTGTCTGCGTGTCCACCAGCAGGGTGCCGCACTTGTTCACTGCATTGATGCCGGCTACGGGGTTCCCCGAGGTGAACCGGTACGACCAGTTGAGGGTCCATCCGCCAGCCACACCGGTGAGCACCCGGTTCGATTGCTTCAGGAAATGGCGCCCTTTTCCGAAGGGCAGTCCCCAGACGCCGCTGACGGCAATGTTCTGCGGCTTGTCATAACTAACCAGTTCGTGCACCGGCGCTTCGTGCAGGTAGTTCCAGTTGTTCAGGTAATTCGCGCTCTGCAGGTTCTTGGAGAACGTGTAGGCGAATACCAGCGTGAGGCCGCCAAATGCCGCGTGGTCGCCGCTGAAGCGCTTATCGACTCGCAGTTGAAGCGCGTCGTAGCGATAGCTGGCCCTCGGAATGATGTTATTGGTCACATCCGCGAAGAGCGGATAGGTCCGGAGCAAATCCATCCGCTGCATGGTGGGACTCGCTCCGCGCGTTCGAATCGCCGGTACGATTCCATAGAAGGGGTTCTTCACCGTGGTGGTGCCGAATGCCGAGTTGGCATAGCCAAGCTGATTGTTCTCGTACGACCATCGCCCCACGTTGATGGTCATGGCATCGTGGTTGGTGATGCTGCCCGCATAGTTGGCCTCGAGCATCGCGGACCAGAAAATCTGCCGCTGGAAGCCGAACGAATACTGGAAGGTCCTTGGGACCGGACGCTTGCGGGGATCGAAGCTGACCGCGTTGCCGGCATTCGCGAGCAGACCGAGACCGGCGCCGCCGGGCGTTTCGACGCCTAGCGGGAAGGGGTTCGCGAGCGAGTACGGTCCCGTCAGGCTGAAGACGCCGTTGGGGTAGCTTGCGGGGAAGCGATCGCCGTCCAACGAGCGATTGAAGGTGGTCGTCTGGTTGAAGCCATCGGTCAAGCCGGTCTGAGTGGCGGTGCGGTGATACATACCGAAGCCGGTGCGCAGTACGGTTTTCGGAGCTAGCGCCCAAGCCACGCCGATGCGCGGCTGAATGTTGGTCCAGTCCGTGTCATAGGTGCGGCGGCTATTGCCGGGATCGACGAAGGTCTTGCCACCCAGAATCGCCGCTGGCACATCCGGGTAAGGATACTTGGGATTGGTGGCGTCGTACTCTGCTTTATCCGCCTTCCATTGCGCAATCACCGCATCACTGTACGGACTGACGGCATTGAAGTCGAAGCCCGCGTTGTTGCGATTGAATCGCTCCACCCACGGGATCTGCACGTCATAGCGCAGGCCCAGATTCAACGTGAGGTTCTTCCGCACCTTCCAATCCGTCTGCAGGAAGATTCCGAAGTACGGCCAGGATCGATAGAAGCTGTCGTAGGCGTCCACCTGTCCCGAATACGGAATGCCGAGGAGGATATCGGCGATGCTGTTTCCATCGGAGGCGCTGAGCGCACTCGTCCGGGAGGAATACTGCCAGCTTCCCCAGCGATTGAAATTCAGGTATCCGTTGGCATAGCCCGTGTCTCCACTGGCGACGCCGGCATAGACCATGTCCAAGCCGAACTTGAAGGTCATCGCGCCCCTGGGAAGGGTGACGCTAGGCGCAATGTTCCACTGGTTCTCGGCTTTGTAGGTCTGCAGGTTGCTGCCGTTGCCGAACAGGTTCGAGTATTGGTCGAGCGTGATTCGCGGCGGGCTGTTGAACGGGCTGCTGCCGGCACGCGTTATCCCGGTGATTCCTAGGTCTTTAGCCGTTGGTGAGCTGTTCACGTCGACGTTGGGAAACGTCTGGCTGAAGCGGCTGAAAGACATGCGTACGTCGAAGATGTAGGTGTGCGAGAAGTGCGTATAATCCGCGCTGATCGAGATCGGCTGGCGGCGGGTCCAGATATTGCCTGAAGCGCCCTCGCCGGGAATGCCGGTGGAATTACGGAACTCCTGACCCCACTGGTAGGAGGTCAGCACGTTGAGGCGATTGTAGTCGTCAAATACGTGATCCCAGCGTACGATGGGCTGATCGTAACGGTAGATGCCGCCGGTGTCCGCAACGTAGTTGTTGACCTGGCCAGGGTAATTCTGCGCAGGGAAGTAGGAGAGCACTTTCTTGCCAATCGGGCTGATTCTGCTCTCGGGAATGAAGTTGCCGGGGAATGGATTGCGGATATAGGTGCTGCTGCACGAACTGACGCCATCGGTCTTGGCGACGCAGGTGTGGCTGGTGAGGGGATCGAAAATGTTCGACGGCACAGTGCTAAAGCCCTGCCCGTTACGCAGGTCCGCGGTGGGAACGGAGGCCACCACAGAGAAGGGCACTCGCTCGCGCCACATTTCGATGCTGCCGAAAATGAAGTCCTTGTTCTTACGGATCGGGCCTCCCGCTGTGAGCGAGATCTGGTTGACGTTGTGCTTGCCGCGGGGCTGGCTCGCCGCATTGAGCTGGGTCGTGTTGGCGTCGAAGACCCGGTTGCGGATGAACTCACCGGCCGTGAAATGGAAACTGTTCGTCCCCGCCTTGATACTGGTGTTGACAGCGCCGCCGCCCGTGCGTCCGATGGCCGCGTCCCAGGTATTCGTCATCACCTTGAATTCCTGCACGGCGTCCACGTTCGGGGCGATGTTGAACGTGCCCGTGAGGCTGATCGGGGAACCGTTCAGGGCAAACGAGGTGGTGCCGGTCTTGCTGCCGTTCATGGTGAAGTTGCCGTTCACGTCCCAGCCGCGCGTCCCCGAGTAGCCAGTGGCGCCGAACTCTTCCT
>CAIRBY010000240.1 GCA_903876865.1 uncultured Acidobacteriia bacterium | reverse complement strand
TTCCACCTCCGCGACCTTCTCACCCGCGGCGGAATACAGGTCGCCGTGATCGCCCACCTGTCCGCCTGTCTCGGCGTAGAAGGGCGTCTGGTCCAGCACCAGTTCCGCAGTCGCGCCGGCGGCAATGTGGGTCACCGCCTGCTTCTCCACGAGGAGGCCGATCACGCGCGAGGTGGCTTCGAGTTCGGTATAGCCGAGGAATTTGGTGCGTCCCTGGCCCAGCAGCTCCTGGTAGGCGGGCACCACCGCGCCCTTCTCCGCACCCTTCCAACTGGCTCGCGCGCGCTCGCGCTGCTGGTTCATTTCGGCCTCGAAGGATTCACGGTCGAGCGCGAGACCGTGCTCGCGCGCCATATCCTCCTGTTCGTCCAGCGCCAGGCCGTAGGTATCGTAAAGCTTGAAGGAAAGCGACCCGGGGATGGCGTTGCCGCTCAGGTTCCGGATGGCTTCATTGAAGACGCGCTCGGCCACCAGGAACGTGCTGGCGTAGCGATGCTCTTCATCCTTGACCACGCGGGCGACGCGCTGCACGCTTTCCAGCATGTCCGGATACGGGACGCTCATCAGTTCCGCGACGAAGCCGGTCATCTTGTAGAGGAAGGGCTCTTCCACGCCGATCATGCGCACGTTACGCAGGGCGCGCCGCATGATCTTGCGGAGCACGTAGCCGCGGCCTTCATTGGAAGGCACCACGCCATCGTTCACCAGGAAGGCGGCGGCGCGGGCGTGATCGGCGGCGATGCGCAGCACCGTATCCACGCGCGCATCGGCGCCGGGCACGACGCCGAACATCTCCGCCGCGTTTTCGATGATGGGGTAGATCAGGTCCGTCTCGTAGTTGGTGATCTTACCCTGCATCACGGCCGCGATGCGTTCCAGGCCCATGCCGGTATCGATCGAGGGGCGCGGCAGCGGCGTCAGTTTGCCGCTGGAATCGCGGTCGTACTGCATGAAGACGAGGTTCCAGATTTCGACGAAGCGGCCGCCCGCGTCATCGGGAAACTGCTCGTGTTCGCGGCCGGGTTCCGCCGCTTCGGGGCCGAGGTCGTAGTGGATTTCCGAGCAGGGACCGCACGGTCCGGTATCGCCCATCTGCCAGAAGTTATCCTTCTCATCGAGGCGGAAGATGCGGCTCTTGGGCACGCCCGCCACCTTCTGCCACAACTCCTCCGCCTCATCGTCTTCGCGGAAGACGGTGACGTAGAGTTTGTCTTTGGGCAGGCCGTACTCTTTGGTGATCAGGTCCCACGCGAACTCGATGGCCTCCGCCTTGAAATAATCGCCGAAGGAGAAATTTCCCAGCATTTCGAAGAAGGTGTGATGGCGGCGGGTGTAGCCGACGTTTTCCAGGTCGTTGTGCTTGCCCCCGGCGCGCACGCACTTCTGCGAAGTGGTCGCGCGCGTGTAATCGCGCTTCTCCAGGCCGGTGAACACATCCTTGAACTGGTTCATTCCGGCATTGGTGAAGAGCAACGTGGGGTCGTTCGCCGGAACCAGCGAACCACTACGCACGATGCGGTGCCCGCGAGCGGCAAAAAAGTCGAGAAAGCGCTGTCTGATTGCGTGACCTGTCACGGAGATTCCTTAATTGAGGTGGACTAAATTCAATTGTAGCGGACGGGACACAATTCTCGCGTCTGCCCGGGGGCTGCGGCTCGGTCCGGAGTCCCGGTTCCGCGCGGTTACGCCTCGACGGCGGTAAGGGCCTGGTCGAAATCGGCGAGCAGATCGCGCCAGTCCTCGATGCCGACGGAGATGCGCACCAACCCATCGGTGACGCCACTCTCCGCCAGTTCCTGCTGGCTCATGCCGGAGTGGGTAGTAGAGCGCGGATGGCAGGTCAGGCTCTCCACGCTGCCGAGCGAGACGGCGTTGCGCGCGATGCGGACATGGCGCAGGAATTCGAACGCGGCGTCTTTCCCGCCCTTGAATTCGATGGAGAACATGCCGCCGGGAAAATCGCACTGCTTCTCGAAAATGCGCTTCTGTTCCGGGTCCGTGAAGAGCGTGGGGTAGATCACGCGGCTCAGCAGTTTGTGGCCGTGCAGGGCCTCGGCGATGCGCTGTGCGTTCTTGCTCTGCCGGTTCATGCGCAGGGCCACGGTAGAGAGGCGGCCATCCAGCATCCAGCACTCATCGGGCTGCATGATGTTGCCGAACATGCCGCGCAGCGAGCGCATCTTCTGCACGATCTCGGCGCGGTCGGTGATGGCGACTCCGCCCAGCATATCGCTATAGCCGGAAAGATACTTGGTGGCCGAGTAGAGGGCGATCTGCGCGCCCCATTGCAGCGGATGCTGAAAGGTCGGGCCCAGGAACGTATTGTCCACCATGACCACAGGCTTATCGGGATGAGCGGCGGCGGCTTCGCAGGCGCGCTCGATATCGGTCATGATCAGGGTGGGATTGGCGGGCGTTTCCAGGTAGACAATGCTGCAGTTTTTCGCCGTGCGGATGGCCGTTTCAATCGCCTCGGTCTGGCCCGAGGCGACGGCAATCCCGGTGACGCCGAGCGGGGCCAGGAATTTCTGGATTAGCCCGGTGGTGCCGCCGTAGAGGGGCGTAGTGTAGACAATCGTGCTGTTGGGGCGCGCATAGGCGAAGAACGCCGTCATGATGGCCGCCATGCCGGAGTTATAAACCGTGGCGTACTGGCCGCCGCCTTCGAGAGGCACGATCTGGTCCTCGAGAATCTCGGCGTTGGGGTGAGAGAATCGCGAGTAGATCAGGTCCGCGCGGGCGCCATTTTCCATTTTGATCTTGCCGGTGGTGATACCGAAGGCGTGCTCGGCCTCTTCGGGGCTGGCGAAGACGTAAGTGGAACTGCGGAATACCGCCGGGCGGGCGGAGCCTACGGAAAGACTGGGATCGAAGCCAGCCGTCAGGACCGCGGTGCGACGCCGAACGGCGCCAGGGACGTGCGTGAAATCGGACATACGAACCTCTCACCCAGAGTGTAACTCCGGGCGGAGACTTGTACACAACAAAAAGGTGGTGGCTAAATACGGGTGAGGCGGCGCTAGATGAACGCCATGGTTTTGACGCCGGAAATATCGAAGGGACGGCGGCAGCGCATGTTCTTGCAGGATGCCTTATCGTCCAACAGCACCATGTAGCTTTGCGCCTTGGCGAACTTGGCGCGGTCACGTTCGTCGCCGCCACCGGGCAGGCGGTCCTTCTTCTTGCGCACCATCCAGCGCAGTTCGTAGGTCTCCGCAGTGCGGCAATACGGGCAGTTGAGGGTGGCAGGCTTGGTGGTCTGCGATTCGCTGTAGTAAGCTCGTTCGTCCATTGTGGCAGTGCCTCCGCGGATTCCGCTCCGCTCTGGTTATGGTGCCGCGGGACAACCCTGGACCGGCGGGAAGCCGACACTCAGATCGGACTTCTCCACCCAGAGTTTTTCCTGTTGCCGGGCGCTGAAATCCACCGTCATCAGCACGCCCGAACCGCAGGAGCGGCTGCGCGTGATATGCGCGCCGGCGAAGGAGTGCCCGCTCGACGGGCCCCAATCCTCCATGAATTTCGGGAAAGGATAGTAGCGGCAGGGTTTGGCGTCCGTGCAGCCGAACAAGGCGTAGGCGCCCTTGTAATCGTGCGCTTCCACCAGGGTGAAGAACTGCGTCACCTGCCGCTCTTCCCGGTAGTTGTGAAAGACGAAAATCAGGGAGCCCCCGATGACGACGAGGGCGACCAGGGCAAGCACAATTCGCTTGATGAGGCGGAAAGTCTTCTCCCGCCGTTCTTCCCCAGCCCCGTACTGGTCCAGATAGCCGGCCATCTCTACCTTCGATTATGGCTTACTTTTTGACTGGATACGCTTTATCGTATGCAGCGGTAGCGTCCGTCGTGATATCCAGCGCAGGCTTGGAGAAGACGGTGTAGGGCGCATCCACAACCACGTCCAATCCCTTCTCTTCGGAGAGTTTCTTGACCACCTCGGTCATTTTGAGGGCGGCCTTCTGGAGGATATCGTTGCGGTCGCGGTCGACATCGGCCTGCAGATCGTCACGCAGGCGCTGCACGTCGCGCTGCTTCTTCTGGCCCTGCGCGTTGAGGTCGGCCTCAGCGGCGGGGGTCAGTTTGCCGGCATTCATCTGCAGGTTCTGCGCGATCGCGGCAATATCTTTATCCAGCGTCTCGATCTGGGTCACGCGCGGTTTGTAACGGGCTTCCATGGCGGCCGAAGCAGCCTTGATGTCCGCCGTTTCCAAAACGGCCTTCTGGAGGTTGATGACTCCGACCTTAGTCTGGGCGCCGGCTACGTGGCTCAACAAAAAAAGCGCCGTGCAAGCCATCAGAGGCTTCAGCGCCATACGGAAAGACATGAAAAAACTCCTGAAAAGTAGTGTGAACTTTAAGCCTAGCACAGGCGATTCCGGGATCCTGTGGATCCCGGACGCCCGGTGATAGGGCGAATTCGAGCTATTCCAATACGGCGAGGATCTCATCCTCACGGAGGATCAGGTAATCTTCGCCTTCGACCCGGATCTCGGAACCGGAGTACTTGCCGAAGAGAATCCGGTCGCCCGCCTTGACATCCAAGGCCACGCGCTCCCCGGTCTCCAGCAACTTGCCGTTACCTACGGCCTTTACCAGCGCCTGTTGCGGCTTTTCTTTCGCGGTATCGGGAATAATAATCCCGCCTTGAATCTGTTCGCCTTCTTCGAGACGCTTCACCATCACACGGTCATGCAAGGGACGTAAATCCATGTACCCAATTATGCCGCATTTCGGCGCCGAAAGCGCGCGATTCGCTCTTTCCACGCCAGAACAGCCGACAAAACCGCTACGGGATCAGGATCTCCGCCAATACGCGGCCGATCGATCCGCTGGGGGTTTCGATCTCCAGCAGGGTAGCCAGGGTCGGGGCGATATCGTTGACCAGAATCGACTGATGGTAGCGCCCGGGGCGGATGCCGGCGCCCATGAAGATCACGGGCACGTGGGTATCGTAGCTGAAGGGCGCGGCGTGGCCCGTGCCGGTTC
>CAIRBY010000239.1 GCA_903876865.1 uncultured Acidobacteriia bacterium | reverse complement strand
GTGGCGCCTTCGGATGGGGAAGGCCTGGCGCAGGCGATTGCGCGCCTGATGGACGATGCCGCCTTCTCCCGCTCGCTCGGCGAAGCCGGGCGGCGCAAAGTGATCGCGAAATACAATCTGGCGCCGAATGTGCAAAACCTGGCCGCGATCTTCTCGCGGCGCCTCGCGGAGACGGCCTGAAACAGGCCGCTAGGGTGTTTCGTTTCAAGACGAACCACTCCGGCCGCTGCAGGCCGAGTCAAAAGAATCAATGGGTTAGGGCTTGGCGGGCAAGTTGCAATCAGAGTAGGGCAGGAACACGGAACGAGCTTATGGAATTGACGATCTTACGCGACATGGTGGGTGGAACAGCGGCGCTCGCGACGTTGCCGGGCAGCCTGGAACTGGCGGCGCTGACCGCCGCCGGGATGCTGGGCTCCGCGCGCGTCCGGCGCAATTCGGCCGCGGCAATTGAGGCCACGCGGCTGGCCGTGATCATCCCGGCCCACAACGAGCGCGAATCGCTCGGCGCGTGCCTGGATTCGCTGCTCGCGGCCAATCGCGAAGCCTGCGCCACCATCGTCGTCGTGGCCGACAACTGTGAAGACGAAACCGCGGAGATCGCGCGTGGCCGCGGTGTGGAAGTGCTGGAGCGAACTTCGCTCGACCTGCGCGGCAAGGGCTTTGCCCTCGACCACGCGTTTCGAGAGCTGGCGCCCCGCCGCTTCGATGCCTACGTGATCGTGGATGCGGATTCGCGCGTGCCGGAGAATTTTCTGACGGCCTTCCGGGCGGAATTCGCCGAAGGCGCCGCAGCCGCGCAATGCGCCTACCTGGTAGCCAATTCGGCCGCGAATACGCGCACCCGCCTGCTCGACCTGGCGCTGCGGGCCTTCAATCAACTGCGTCCTCTGGGACGCGCGCGGCTCGGCCTTTCGGCCGGGATTCTGGGCAACGGCTTCGGCCTGCGCCGCGAAACCCTGGAGCGCGTGCCCTACACCGCGCATTCGGTGGTCGAAGATCTCGAGTATCACCTCGCGCTGGTGGCCAATGGCTACCGCGTGGAGTTTCTGGAAAGCACGGTCATTTACGGGGCGATGCCTGCCGGCGGCAAGGGCCGCGAGACACAGCGCGCCCGCTGGGAAGGCGGCCGCCTGCGCATGTTGCGCGACCACGGCGCGCGCCTGGCCAAACGGGTCTTGAGCGGCAAGGCCACGGCGGTGGAACCGCTGCTGGATCTGCTGCTGCTGCCTCTCGGTTTTCATGCCGTGCTGCTGGCCGTCGCGCTGGCCTCGGCCAATCCGCTCCTGAGCGCGCTGGGTGCGGCCGGCATGGGCATTCTGCTGCTGCACATCGCGGCGGCAATTGCCAACGGCGCATCCGTGAAACAGGATCTGCGCGCGCTGGCTGTGGCTCCGGCCTACGTGTTGTGGAAGGTGGCGAAGCTGCCGGCGATTGTCGCCGCCTCGGCCCGCCGCGCCGAATGGGTGCGCACTGAGCGCGCCGTTGAACCTGCGCGCACGCAGTGCGCTGCCGCCCTGGAGAATCGACAATGAATCCTCGTCCCGATGTTTCGGTAGTCCTGGTTTCCTTCAATACCCGCGACCTCTTGCGCGAGTGCCTGCAGACGGTCTACGCGCAGACGGGCGTCACCATGGAAGTCTTCGTGGTGGATAACGCCTCTCGCGACGGCTCCGCCGCGATGGTGTGCGCCGAGTTCCCCGACGCCACCGTGATCGTGAGCGAACTCAACCTCGGCTTCGCGGCCGCCAACAATCGCGCCATGGAGCAGTGCTCCGGGCGGTTCGTGGTGCTGCTCAATACCGATGCGTTCCTGCGCCCCGGCGATCTGGAGCGGGCCGTGCGCAAGATGGAGGCCAACCCCAAGGCGGGCCTCGCCGGCGCGCGCCTGGTCGGCCGCGACGGCAGCTTTCAACCTTCCGCGCGCCAGTTTCCCTCCCTCACCAATGACGTGCTCGCTCTCACCGGACTCTCCGCCCTGGGACGCCACTCGAAGTTCTTCGGCAAGGCCGACCGCACCTGGGCCGACCCGAGTGTGGAGACCCCGGCGGATTGGGTGCCGGGCGCGTTTGCCATCATCCGCCGCGAAGTGCTGGAATCGGTGGGTCTCTTCGACGAACGCTTCTTTCTCTACTACGAAGAGGTCGATCTCTGCCGCCGCATCATCTCGGCGGGCTGGCAGGTCTGGTATTGGCCGGAACTGGTGGTGGTCCACATCGGCGGCGAATCGTCGCGCCAGATGAAGCGCCTCAGCATGTCTTCGAGCGGTTCGCAGCTGACGCTGTGGCGGATGCGCAGCGCGCTCTTGTACTACCGCAAACACCATCCGCTCAAGGCGTGGCTGGCGATGCAGGCCGAATCGTTGTGGCACCGCCTGCGGCTGTTCAGAAACGAACTGCGCGGCGGCGCCGATGCGAAGGCCAAGGCCGAGGAATCGCTCGCGATCGTCTCGCTCTACCGGCAGGCGTGGAAAGAAACGCGCGGCGGACGGCTCTGTCCGACCCGTCCCTGGTAGTGATTCCGGCGGAGCGCCCACGCGCGCTTTGCAAATTCTCACGGGCAGGGAACTGCCCACCGCCCGGCGCGAAGCTGAGGCTCAAAAGGAAGCTTATGTATTACGAGAACGTCAAAATGGCAGTACCGGAGCGCCGCATGAGCCGGCGCTTCCCGCTCAATTTCGGAATTCGCTATATGTACTCGAATCGCCGTTGGAACGTGGAGACGTACGCAGGGGTGATCCGCGATATGAGCAGTTCCGGGCTTCGTTTCCTGGCGGAATCGCACGTGGAAGTCGGGCGCAGGCTGGAAGTGGCCATTCAGTGGCCCGCGCTGCTGGATGGGACCGTGCCCATGCAGATGGTGGTCACGGGCATCGTGGTGTGGAGCGAGGGCAACGAGGTCGCCCTGCGGATGCAGCGGCACGAGTTCCGCACCAGGAGCACTGAGCCCGCCGAAGGGGAGCGCCTGCACCCCGAGTTCCGCTCCCTCCAGTCGAGTGAGGCGTTGTTGGATTCTCGACAGTAGGCAAGGGCGGGGAAGTTAACCCAGCGACAGAACGGGACAGGTGATGGCGGGACAGGCGCAGGCCTGTCCCGTTTGGCATTGGGGGCAGCGAGCGCAAGCTGTAACCGGGGACGATCAATCCGGCCCGGGGCGTAAACACACGTGGACACATTCCCCGGTGCGCTTACGTAAGTTGCAGAAAAATCACAGGCTACGAAATGGGCGGCAAATTGCTAATGGGTGAATGACCCCGGGGATGCCCCAGGGAACCCCAACACCGCATGGGGTGATGCGGTGACAGCGACCCAGGGTTGAGTCGCAAGAGGAGTTTTATGCTCCAGAGCAGGATCGAAGTGCCCGTGACCGAACGCCGGGCGAACAGCCGCTTCCCGATGCAGATGGACCTGCGCTACCGCTACGCGCACCGCCGCACCAAGGGGCGCGTGCATGCGGGCGTGATCGAGGACATCAGCAGTTCGGGCCTCCGCTTCACCGCCGAAGAGGCGGTGGAGGTGGGGCGGCGGCTGGAGGTCTCCATGGATTGGCCCGTGCGCCTGGATGGCGCCATCCCCTTGCAGATGGTGGTTACGGGCACCGTGGTCCGCTGCTCCGGCGCCGAGGTCGCGCTTCGCATCCATAGTCACGAGTTCAAAACCAGATGCGCCGAAGGGCATAGCGGCGCTGCGAACCACGCCGATCACCGCGAACTGGCATATGCCGGCTCCGGTTTTGCCGAACGGCGCGTGGGGTAGCTGCGGGATGCCGCCGG
>CAIRBY010000238.1 GCA_903876865.1 uncultured Acidobacteriia bacterium | reverse complement strand
CCGTGCAAAGGAGAAAGTAGACCCGGATCTCCCACTCGCCGCGACGCCGCGCGTGAAGATGCGGTGGAAGATGGTCCGAGGAGTTGAACCAGAGATCCAAGCCTTCCAGGACAACGACCTCTACTTTTCCCACGCGCGCCTCTTCATCAAACCTCCCGCATAAGAGTATACTTCGAACCGGACATACTGGCAATCACTAGCGCTTGGTCGATGTCCGGTGCTGTTAACCAGCGGGTCCGAAAGCGCTCTCATCGGCTCACCTCGGCCGGTTCGAAGTGGTACTGTCCCGATGCCACCGGCGGCGCTTGGCCGATCCCGTACCGCCGACAGAATGCCGTCAGCGCCGGATACGATAACTCCGCGCCCGCTGCCACCAACTCCTCATGGACTCGCACGAGATTCCCCTTGCACTTGTCGAAGAGTTCCAGGATATGTGGGCGGTGAGGTTCGGCCTTCTCGGCTCGTTGCAGTTCCGGTACCGCGGTGGACTTCGAGCGCAAGACCTTGCGCACCGCCACGCGGGAGATTCCCATCACCCGCGCGATCTCCCGTTTGCTCACTCCTTGCGTGCTCAGTTCCAGAATCGCGGTGCGTTGCGCTTGGCTCAACATGCTGGTCCTTCTCCGGTGAAATGGCGTCGTCGATGCGGATGAGTTGCTTCTGAATGCGCTCGATCTGATACCGCGCGGCCTTGCCTTGCTGCGCATCCAGTTCCGCGGCGGCGGCTCCCGTTAGCCGCCTGTGTGCGCGGTTCACAATCGCAGCAACCATTTCCAGGTCGCGTAATAGTTCGGCGCCGGTTCCGGCGGGAGCTTTCTCCTGGGCCTGTTGCTGCGTTTTGAAGAACAGATCCGGAGCGTCGAGAATGCGTTGGCGGATGGCCGGTGATGCCTTGCGCCAGGCGGCATACAACTGGCCGGCTCCGCGCACGTCGCAGTGATACTGGGCGAAGATGGCAGCCATCCGCTGGCAAGCTTCCAAGCTGATCCGCACCGCCGGCACCAGAAACTTCATCGCTACCTGCGCTGTAATCTTGCCTTCGCGAACCTGCCGCTGGATCGCTTCCGGCAACGCCTCCACCAGCGCCAACCGCCTTGATACCCAGCTCCCGCTGCGGTCGAACCGGCGCGCCAACTCATCGAGGCCATAGCCGAAGCGCTGCTCCAACTCGGCCAGGAGCCACCCCACTTCCAGTGCGGTTTCGTGTTCCGATAAGCGCAGGGAACGGTCCAGCACAACGGCCTCGGCCTCGCTCATCGGCCACACCACCGCTTCCACTTTGTCGCGGCCAAGCTGCTGAAGCGCCGTGATGCGCTTGTGGCCATCGATTACAACGTAACGGTCTGGCTGCCCAGCAACCGCGACCACCACGATGGGCGTCTGCTGGCCGCTCTCCGCCAGCGACGCCAACAGCCGCCGCTGCCGCCCCGGATGGTGTACTCGCAAGTGCTCCCAACGACGATCGAGCTGGTGAAACTCAAACTGCATCAGAACAGGCTGAATGTTAAGGCCAACCTCCCCGGCTGATCAATATCTTCGGCTTTAAATCCGCGCTTGTTTCCATCGGCGCTCCCGTTCACGGACGCGCTGCACCGCGTGCCGGCAAGCGTGCGAGCAATGGTGCTGCAAGGGACTTCGCCGCTGGCGTGTGAATCCCTCGTAGCATCCCGGTCGGTCGCACGTCTGCTCGAAAAAAATGTTCCGGAGTGATTACCCTCGCGGCATCGTTATCCGCCTCAGGCTCTGGTGGTTTGCGGCTCTTGATGCGCTCTCGCTACCGTCGACTTTGATCAGTCCGCTTCGCTTTGCCGGACTGCGTCGCCCGATATCTCTGCTGCGCCTTCCATTTCGACCATTTCCGTGCTGCCTTCCGGCACTCCGCGCTGCAATAACGCTGATTCGTCTGCCGCGGATGAAAGGACTGGTCGCATCCTTTCAGCAGACAACACCGTGCGCGGGATCGGCGGGCTCGTCGCTTTCGCCGCCCCGCTTGATTTTCGGGATGGTCTGATAGATTCTCGGGAGGGCCCATGGGAGGTGATGACTCCCAGAAGCTCCAGCCCTGGAGGGGATCCTACTCCTCTCCGGGGCGCAAACCTCCGGCTCACTGCAAAATCACATACTCTAATTAAACCCTGTTCTGATTCGAGGACTAGCGTCCCGTTTGAGCTGCGTTCTTCCCCACTTCTGTTCGTACCCCGTCGAGCATGGAACGGAGTGCAGCGGCCTCAATCAGGTGGCCCCGGCGCATCACCGCCTGAATCCGTGTCGTGTTGGCGACTGCGACCAACGGATTGGCGTCCAGCACCACGAGGTCGGCCACCTTCCCCGGTTCCAGAGAACCGAAATCCCGGTCTATATGCAAGAACTCCGCCGGATTCCACGTCGCCGCTCGCAGCGCCGCCGCTGGCGATAAGCCGGCCTCCGCGAGCAACGCCAGCTCCTCGTGCAGCGCGAACCCTGGCACGCGATACGGATACGGCGTATCTGTTCCTGCAAGAATTCGCACGCCGTGTTGTTCCATGCGTCGCACCAGGTCCTGATACACCGTGAATACCCGGCGGGCGGTGTCGGCATTCATACCGCCCATCGGCCCTCCCAGCGCACCGCGAGGCCACTCGTTCAGATAATCCCGCCGCGCATACTGGATGGGAGCATCACCAGGCAGCTTATGGTCCTCCGCCAGGATGGCGATCTTATATATTCCCAGCGTGGGAGTTTGCCAGACCCCACCGGCGCGGAACGATTCGATCAGCCGGTCCGCCTTCGCCGAATCGAATGTATCCAGCAGCATCTTCCACGCATTTTGGTTATGCTGTACCATCCATCGCGCCTCGGCTTCCTTTCGGGAACAGGCGAGCAGCACGCCGTCCAGATGTTCGATGGACGCCTGCCCCGCCCGCGCCACCTCGCTTGCGCTGATTCGATCGGGAACGTGGCCCACCATTTGGATTCGGCGCTTTCGGCATTCGTCGGCTATAGCGAAATAGGCCTCTCGCGACAACCCGTCGTAGATCTTGATGTAGGAGAGACCCATCGCGGCGCGCCGCGCCACCTCTGCCCGGGCCTGACGCTCGTCATTAATGGCAGGAGCATTCATCGGGAACAGGGTCCAGAATAGTTCCGGACCGATCCGCCGGCCGCTGGTGACTTCTTGTTGGTATTGGCGCTGCCGCGATGCGTTCTCTTCCGAGGCTGCCATTTCCCGCAAGCCCGTCAGGCCATTTGCCAGGTAAAGCGGGAACCAGTCCTCTTCGATTGCGCCGACGTGGACGTGCATGTCCCACAATCCGGGAATGACGAACTTCCCGGACGCCCGCACAATCCGCGCACCAGGTGGAATGCGCGTCGATGCCGCCGGGCCGCGCGCGGTGATCCGGTCCCCGGTGATGACGATACTACTGTGCGCCGTTGCCACCCCATAGCGGGGATCGATCAGAGTGCAATCCGTCAAGGCGACGGTCTGCCCCATCAATGCTGGAACCAGAAAGAGGAATACCGCACAACGCACGGATCAACTGTAACACCCGCCGAATCGGTGGCGTTCCACACTCCGGGCCGGGCCACTTTTCGAAAGCAGAGGTGGGTTAACTCAAACGAGAGCCGAAGAGCCGGACCGTATCGCTACGCGAGCTTCGACCGGGATGCGAAGTTTAACGGCAGCGTGATGACGTTTCTGGAAGCGACGGGGATTCAGCCAAAGCGAACCGGTCCGCAGTCGCCCTGGCAGAACGGGCTGGCGGAGTGATGGGTCGGCACGTGCCGCCGAGAGATGTTGGATCACATCATCCCTGTGAACGAAGCTCATCTGCATCGCCTGATGCGTGAATACGTCGCGCACTACAATGACGAGCGCACGCATGATTCGTTGGAGAAGGATGCGCCGGGCAAGAGGCCGGTGGAAACTCGGCCCAGTCCCGACGCCGAAGTGATCGCCCTGCCGCGCCTCGGTGGCCTGCACCACCGCTACACCTGGCGCCGCGCGGCATAGCGGCCCGCAATAAAATCATAAATCTGATTGCCGCCAAGAAATCAGCGGCCAGGGTAGCCGCGTTCAGGGCACGAAAAACACGCCAATTGAGCTCGGATCACGGCGCCGGAACCGACCATCGGCGAATCGGGGGCAGAAATCCCAGGCATCACCGACTCCGGAACCCGCGGAAAACGACGTTAATTAACGTCCGAGAGCGGCGCGATGAGGTTTTGGCTACACACACGTGTAGTGCCATTCGTTTCCGAGTAGACGGCGGAGTCAAGACTCGGGAGGACAGGGTATTACATAGTTTGTTATAATAGGGGTATGGCGACCTTCGCGCCGGATCAAATTCGTTCGG
>CAIRBY010000237.1 GCA_903876865.1 uncultured Acidobacteriia bacterium | reverse complement strand
TCCATCTTGCCCAGGCGCGCCAGCGCCTCCACTAAAATCGCCTTCTTGGCAGAGAGCTGATACTCGTAGGGAGCGTGCTGATAGTGGCACCCGCCGCAGCGTCCGAAAACCGGGCACTGTGCGGCGATGCGTTCTGGAGCGGCGTCCAGTACTTCCAGCATGCGCGCCCGCACCATCCCGGGCTTCTCCTGCTCTGACTGCGCGCGGATCCGCTCTCCCGGAAGCACGAACGGCGTGAACACCACGCGACCGTCCAGGCGTGCTAAGCCATCGCCTCCGTAGACCAGCTTTTCCACTGTGACTTCAAAATTGCTTACGATAAGATTTACTCCCGTACCCCTACCATGAGAACACGAGTCTTCTCCGGAATGCAGCCCACCGGAAACCTTCACATCGGAAATTATCTCGGCGCCCTGAAAAACTGGGTCCGCATCCAGCACGATTACGAGTGCATTTTCTGCATCGTGGATCTGCACGCGGTCACCGTCTACCAGGACCCCGCCGCCCTCCGCGCCAAGATCCTGGAAATCGCCGCCCTCTATCTCGCGGCCGGCATCGACCCCAAGGATTGCTCCATCATGGTGCAATCAGCCGTGCCCGCGCACACCGAGCTTTCCTGGATGCTCACCTGCGTCACCCCCCTCGGCTGGCTCGAGCGCATGACCCAGTTCAAGGCCAAGAGCGCCAAACAGGAATCCATCGGCAGTGGCCTGCTCCAATATCCCGTCCTGATGGCCGCAGATATTCTGCTCTACCAGGCCGGCATCGTCCCCGTCGGCGAAGATCAGGCCCAGCACCTCGAACTCACCCGCGATATCGCCCAGCGCTTCAACTCGCTCTACGGCGATACCTTCGTCGTCCCCAACACCAGCCTCCCCACCGTCGCCGCCCGCGTCATGGGCCTCGACGATCCCACCCAGAAGATGAGCAAGTCCGCCACCGGACTCAACCACGCCGTCGGCCTCCTCGATCCGCCCGACAAAATCCGCAAGACCATCATGCGCGCCACCACCGATTCCAATCCCGCCGTCGATATCCCCAACGCCGGCCCCGGCGTCATCAACCTGCTCTCCATCTACCAGGCCTTCTCCGGCGCCACCGACGAAGAGATCAAGGCCCAGTTCACCGGGCTCCGCTACGGCGATCTCAAGAAACTCGTCGCCGAAATGGTGATCACCCACCTCGAACCCTTCCAGCAGCGCTATCGCGAAATCACCGCCGACCCCGCCTATCTCGCCGCCATCCTCCGCGAAGGCGCCGAACGCGTCGCCCCCATCGCCAACGATACCGTCCACACCGTGAAACAACGCATGGGCCTCTATACGTAAACTCATGCACCCAAGTCGAACCGCGCCAATCAGCGCCGCGACCACTGACCCGCCAACCTGCCTTTGGCCCCCCGGTAGGGCAGGCGGTTCCGCCTGCCAGCTCCCTCCTGTCCTCGTCACCGCCCGATGCCGCAGGCCCCCCGGTAGGGCAGGCGTTTCCGCCTGCCAGCTCCCCGGTCGTGCACCGTTGACACGCGCCCCCGCCTGCCCCACCCTCTTCGTGCCGTTTCCCAGCCCACAGCCCCATGCCCGCGCCCTCCCACCCGCGGTTCCGCCATCCGTGTTCACCTGTGTTCATCTGTGGCTAACTCAGCCCTTCCCCCACTAGCCCGCCCCCATGTTCTCCACCTACCTCGCCCTCCTTCGCCGCAATCGCAACTACCGCCTCCTGTGGATTGCGCAGATCGTCAGCGAACTCGGCGACTGGTTCTACGCCCTCGCCGTCTACAACCTCCTCCTCGATCTCACCGGCAGCAAGGCCCAGGCCGTCGCCTTCGCCGTAGTCCTGCAAGTCCTCCCCAGCACCTTCGCCGCGCCCACCGCCGGCGTGCTCAATGACCGCATCAGCCGCAAGCGCATCATGATCGCCGCCGATCTCGCCCGCTGCTTCATCGTCCTCGGCATGCTCTTCATCCGCACCCCCGCGATGGTCTGGCTCGTCTACCCCCTGCTCTTCGTCGAAACCCTCGGCGCCGCCTTCTTCGAACCCGCCCACAATTCCGTCATCCCCAACATCGTGCCCGAAGATCAGGTGCTCGCCGCCAATGCCTTCGCCTCCATCACCTGGTCGTTCTGTCTCGCCGCCGGCGCCGCGCTCGGCGGAGTCGTCGCCGCATGGCTCGGCCGCGATGCCGTCTTCGTCATCAACGCCTGCTCCTTCCTCCTCTCCGCGTGGCTCATCCGCCGCATGAGTTTCGCCGAACCCCACACCGCCAACGCGCCCCCCATGCGCGCCCGCGAACTCGTGGAGTTCACGCCCATCCTCGAAGGCCTCCGCTACATCCGCAGCCGGCCGCGCCTCTTCGCCACCGTCTTCGTCAAAGGCGGCATCGGCCTGCTGGGCGCCAACAACGTCCTCCTCCCCATCCTCGGCGAGCGCGTCTTTCCCGTCGCCCTCGCCGGCATCGACCGCAGCCGCGCCGCCCTCCTCGGCATGAGCATGCTCATGGGAGCGCGCGGCGCAGGCTCGCTCCTCGGACCCCTCCTCGCCAGCCGTTGGGCCGCCGAACACCACTCCCGCCTCCGCGCCGGCATCGTCGCCGGCTTCCTCTTCTCCGCCGCCGGCTACATCGTCCTCGGCACTTCCACTTCGCTCGCTGTCGCCATCTGCGCCGTCATCGTCGCCCACGCCGGCAGTTCCACCAATTGGGTATTTTCCAGTACACTCCTCCAGATCTATACCGAAGACCGCTTCCGCGGACGCGTCTTCGCCGCCGATTTCGGCATCTGCATGCTCACCATCTCCGCCAGCAGCTATCTCGCCGGCCTCTCGCTCGATCTCGGCGTCTCCCCCCGCTGCTTCGCCCTCGCCATGGGACTCCTCAT
>CAIRBY010000236.1 GCA_903876865.1 uncultured Acidobacteriia bacterium | reverse complement strand
TCCGCAGAATCTGGACGCCGCGCGCGTTGAGGGGGCGGAATTCAACGCGGCGATCCCAGGCGACGACTTCGAGCGGCGGACAGGTGGACGCGATATCCCAGCGTGAGTACCTGCCGGGATACTCGTATCCCGAGGAGAGGTAGACTCCACGGTGACGATCCAGGTCGCGCAGCAGGTGGTGCAGTCCCTTACGGAAGTTGCTTTTGGAAACGGTGCGGGTGACCTGAATCCCGTGGGGAGTGGTATAGCGGTATTCACGCATAGTAGGTGCCCTTGGGGGATTCAATTTCAGAATAACATGCGGGTCAGGATGGCCTCCGCGAGGCCGGGGACGAGGATGCCGCGGGCTTTGAGTTCGTGGCCCGCGCCTTCTACCGGGAAGAGCTCGGTTTGGGCGGGTATGGCGATGAGAGCGGCCTGCAATTCCGCGATCGTGCCGAAGGGATCGCGCGTGCCGTGGACGAAGAGCGCGGGGGTGTGCCACGCGGGGAAGAATGCGGTACGCATGACCTCGGGTTTGCGCGGCGGATGCAGGGGATAGCCGAGCAGAAGCAGGCGATCGGCCAGGCCGGGATGCTCGGCGGCGACCATGGCGGTCTGTCGCCCTCCGTAGGAGTGGCCGCCGGCGAAGAGGCGTCCGTGGGTGAGGGGGCGAAGCCCGGCAATGGCTTCTTTGACGCCTTCCCGGTCCCGCGGCGAGGTGGCGGCGGAGGGCGGGCCGTGCGGACGCGCCACACGGTAGGGCAGGTCGTAGCGGAAAACGAGGAAGCCCGCCCCGCAACAGGCGCGCGCGATGGCGGCGAGCAGCGGCGATTCGGCGTTGGAACCGGCGCCGTGAGTGATCGCCAGCCCATCGCCCGTTGCCTGATCGGGAGTGTGCAGCGTGCCGCGGACGGAGCCGGTTTCGAAGGGCTGTTCCATAGGGTTTGGCGCTGAAATGGCGGGTGGGTGCGACCCGTTAGCGAGTATAACGCCGATTTCGCGGCGCATTGTGGAGAACTCCGGTGTGGAGAAGAGCCTCCAGGCTTCGCTACACTGGAATTTGAATGCTTAGCGCAGGTATCGTAGGACTCCCCAACGTAGGTAAAAGCACCTTATTCAATGCAGTTACCCAGACTCGAAAGGCAATGGCGGCAAATTACCGCTTTTGCACCATAGAACCCAATCAGGGCATCGTCACGGTGCCAGACGATCGCCTGGAGGTCCTCTCAAAGATCAGCGGCTCGCAGAAACTGGTCCCGGCGATCTTCGAATTCGTCGATATCGCCGGGCTGGTCAGCGGAGCCAGCCAGGGCGCGGGACTGGGCAACCAGTTTCTCGGCCACATTCGCGAAGTGGACGCGATCATCCAGGTGGTCCGGTGTTTTGAAAGCGCCGATATCGAACACGTGATGGATACCGTCGATCCGATTCGCGA
This sequence comes from uncultured Acidobacteriia bacterium, assembly GCA_903876865.1. Classification (GTDB taxonomy): domain Bacteria; phylum Acidobacteriota; class Terriglobia; order Bryobacterales; family Bryobacteraceae; genus Solibacter. The sequence goes on along the minus strand of CAIRBY010000236.1, from coordinate 6,247 downwards.
CATCGACGTGATCAACACGGAGCTGATTCTCGCCGATCTCGACAGCATCCAGAAGCGCCGCCTGAAGCAGCAGAAGCTGGCCAAAGGCGGGGACAAGAAGGCGCAGGCCGAACTCGATCTGATGGATCGCCTGGAGCCGCATCTGAACGGCGGAAAGTTCGCCTTCGGACTGGAGATGACGCCCGAAGAGATGGTGGTGCTGAAGAGCCTGTTCCTGCTCACCGCCAAGCCGACTCTGTTCGCCTGCAACGTGGCGGAAGGCGATCTGGGCAACCCCGATTCGAATCCGTGGGTGGCGAAGGTGAAGCAGTTCGCGGCCGAGCATCACGGCTGCGGCGTGGTGGTGGTCTCGGCCGATATCGAATCCGAACTCTGCACCCTCCCGCCCGAGGAACGCGCGGATTACCTCTTGCACCTCGGCGTGGAGCAGGGCGGCGCGGGCAATCTGATCAAAGAAGCCTACTACCTGCTTGGCCTGCGCACGTACCTCACCACGGGCGAGAAGGAAACTCGCGCCTGGACCATCTGCGCCGGAGACAAGGCCCCGGCGGCCGCGGGCGTGATCCACTCCGATTTCGAGAAGAGTTTCATCTCCGCCGAGACCGTTTCCTACGACGACCTGGTCACTTCGGGCAGCTTCGCCCGTGCCCGCGAACTCGGCCGGCTCCGCACCGAAGGCAAAGAGTACATTGTGCAGGATGGCGACGTGATGGACTTCAAGACCTTCCTGTAGGCCGGGCTTTACAGGTTCACCGCTCACATCTGGGGCGAGACAAAGATGTCCTCGCCCACCCAATTGCCGGCGGAGGATTTGTGCAGGCGCAGCGAGAACGTCTGACGCTCGACGCGCCCGCCGCGGTTGGCCACGTCCACCCAGCCTCCCACGCGCCATTTGCCATCGGAGAGCAACTCCAGGGTGGATTCATTGAGGTCGCTGAAGGTGGTCTTCACGTCCGGGGAGAGGTAGCGGCGAATCACGGCCTGTCCCGCGCGGAGAATTTCGACTTCGGGAGGCACGGGTGTAGGCCGGGAGCGCAGCCAGACCATGGCGCCGGCGACAAGCAATCCCGCGGCCACGAGGCCGAAAAGGTAGAGCGCCGCGGTGAGCAATTGCCTTCTCGCCTGCCGCCGTCCGCGCGGCCGGTTCGCCCTTCTTGGTCTGAACTCCTCCATCACAGCGTCAAAGCCCTTGGTTCATTTTACGCGGATTTGCCGGAGTTCAGTTTGCGCGCGATGCGCGCAAGCAGAGAGCGCGGGGCAAGCCGGGTGGAGAGCATCGCCCAGCGATTGCGGGCGCCGGCGATCACCTCGGCCTTGCCGGCGAGCATGGCGCGGTAGCCTTCCCCGGCGACCGCGGCGGCGGTCATGGCCGGACCGTGCAATAGGGCGCTATCCTGCAGGCCGGCGGCATCGAAGAATTCGGTTTGTGTGACGCCGGGGCAGAGCACCGTAACCGAAACTCCCGTGCCTTGCAGTTCGTTGGCAACCGCCAGCGAAAGGGACATCACGAAGGCCTTGCTGGCGTAATACATGGCCATGAACGGGCCGGGAACGAAGGCTGCGGTGGAGGCTACGTTGAGGATGCGCCCTCCGCCCGTCGAGCGCATGCGGGCGGCGAAGAGCTTGGTGAGGTGGGCCAGCGCAATCATGTTGACCTGCATGAGACGCGCTTCGGCATCCCAATCGGTCTCGGTGTAGCTGCCGCGCAGCCCGAAGCCCGCGTTATTGATCAGGATTTTGACCGAGTCGCCGCTGGTCTGCTCGAAGAGCGCGCGCGGCGCGTAGGGGTCGGCCAGGTCGCAGGCGAGACACCGCGCCGTCACGCCGTGCGCAGCGGTGAGCCGGGCGGCCAGTTGCTCCAGGCGGTCGGAACGGCGCGCGACCAGGATCAAAGCATAGCCATCGGCGGCGCAGAGGCGTGCCAGTTCGGCCCCGATTCCGCTCGAAGCACCGGTAATCAGGGCCGATCCTTTGAACATGACTACTCTTTCTTTTTGAGGGAGCCGTCGTTCTGCTGGATGAACTCGCGGATCTGGTCCGACATCCCCAACAACTTCTCCCACTGCTCGCGGTACAAGGTCACGGGGAAGCGGCCCATGCCGTATACGGAGAGCGCGCCCTTCTCGCTGACCTTCAGCGACATGGTGCCGCGCGAAGGCTTCTTCAACGTTTCGTTTTCGGCCTTCAGGTTTTCTTTTTCGGCCTTGAGGCTCTCGTTTCCGGCCTTCAAGCGCTCGATCTCAGCTAGCAATTCTTCAGGGGTAGGCATAGAGTCTTCTGCTCCTTTGATACCACATGCTACGCTGAAGAATCCCGCCCATGCGTGCTCTCCAAGCCATTTTTTTCGATTTTGACGGCGTACTGTTAGACACGGAACCGGTCCATTGGGCCTGCTGGGCAGAGGTGCTGGCGCCGCTGGGAATTGCGTTGCCCTGGGATTACTATCGCGATTGCTGCATCGGAATCGACGATCGGGATATGTTGCGGACCCTCGCGGCGCAGGCCAATCCGCCGCGAGATTGGGACGAGATGTGGGCCCTCTATCCCGCCAAGAAGCGGCTCTTTCAGCAGCGCATGGCCACGCCGCCGTTCGAAGCCGGGTTGGTGCGGATGCTGCCCGAGTTGCGCCGGACCCACCGCCTCGCGGTGGTGAGTTCGAGTTCGGCCAGCGAGATCGAGCCGCTGCTGCTGGCGGGCGGGATTCGGGAGCACTTCGACACCATCGTCGGCGGGGAAGATGTGACCCGGCACAAGCCCGCGCCGGAGCCTTACCTGCTGGCGGCGGAACGCCTCGGCGTGACCCGGGCGCTGGTGCTGGAGGATTCGGCGGCCGGCATCGCGAGCGGGCGCGCGGCCGGCTTTGAAGTGCTCGTGGTGCGCCACCCGGCGCAGGTGGCCGGGCAACTGGCGGAGCTGTTTGGTGGCGATGCGGAGCTGTTAGGTCGCGATGCGGAGCGGTTCGGTGGCGATCTTGTTGACACTTAAAACCGGCCAGCCGCATCCAAGCAAGAGAAAGGTCTTACGTGTCTCCCAAAAAACCTAAGAAGAAAACCGGCGAGCATCTCCGCGGCGCCCTCCCGCTGTTGAAGGAACTGGTGCGTCCCCGGCGCGGCAAACTCGCGCTCGGATTCTTCCTGATGATGATCAGCCGCGTGTGCAGCCTGGTGCTGCCCGGCTCCACCAAATTCCTGGTGGATAACGTCATCGGCAAACATCAGGCGGACCTGCTGAAACCGCTGGTGGGCGTCGTCTTCGCGGCCGCGATCATACAGGGGCTCACCTCGTTTTCGCTGACACAACTGCTATCCAAGGAAGGGCAGCGGCTGATCGCGGAGTTGCGGCGCAAGGTGCAGGAACATATCGGGCGCCTGCCCGTTGCCTACTACGACGCCAACAAATCCGGCGCGCTGGTTTCCCGCATCATGAGCGATGTGGAAGGCGTGCGCAACCTGATCGGCACGGGGCTGGTGGATTTTGTGGGCGGCCTGTTGACCGCCGTGCTCTCGCTCTTGATCCTGCTTCGCATCAGTCCGCTATTGACCGGGATCGCGCTGCTCTTCATCGTCGTGTTCGCGGCGGGCTTGGGCAAGGCATTCGGCAGCATCCGGCCGATCTTCCGCGAACGCGGCAAGATCACGGCGGAAGTGACGGGGCGGCTGACCGAGTCCCTGGCCGGCGTGCGCGTGGTGAAGGGCTACCACGCGGAGGCCGAAGAAGCCTCGGTGTTCGCGGCGGGCGTGCAGCGCTTGCTGGATAACGTGATGAAATCGCTCACGGCGATCTCGTTGATGAGCCTTTCCGCCACCACTCTGATGGGCGTGGTGGGCGGCACCGTGATGTACCTGGGCGCGACCCAGATTCTGGCCACCCCGCCCACCCTGTCGGTGGGCGACCTCTTCGCCTTCACCGGATACCTGGCCTTCCTGGTGGCGCCGATGTTGCAGATGGTCGCAATCGGCACCCAACTCACGGAGGCGCTGGCGGGGCTCGACCGCACCCAGGAAGTGCTGCGCGAGCGTCCCGAGGATGAGGATGCGAAGCGCACGCTGAAGATCGGCGCCATCAACGGCTTCGTGGCGTTTGAGAATGTGAGCTTCGCCTACGAGCCCGGCAAGCCGGTGCTGCACGAGGTGAGTTTCGCCAGTGAACCGGGCACGGTGACCGCGCTGGTGGGGCCTTCCGGCTCCGGCAAATCCACCATCATCAGCCTGATTGCGGCCTTCCACGAACCCGGGTCGGGGAAAGTGATGGTGGATGGGAAGGACCTCTCCACCATGCGTCTGGACGCCTATCGCTCGCAGTTGGGCGTAGTGCTGCAGGATACGTTCCTCTTCGACGGCACGATCCGCGAAAACATTGCCTTCGCCCGCAAGGGTGCGACCGAGGCGCAGGTGCTGGAAGCCTGCCGGATTGCGCGCGTGGACGAGTTCGCCGAGAAGTTCGAGCTGAAATACGAGACCATCGTGGGCGAGCGCGGGGTGAAACTCTCCGGCGGACAGCGGCAGCGCGTGTCGATTGCGCGCGCGATTCTGGCCGATCCGCGGATTCTGATTCTGGACGAGGCCACCAGCAGCCTGGATTCCGAATCCGAGGCCGCAATTCAGGAAGGGCTCTCGTATCTGATGAAGGGCCGCACCACGTTTGTGATCGCGCACCGCCTCTCCACCATCCGGCGGGCGGAGCAGATTCTGGTGGTGGAAGCCGGCGGCATTGCCGAACGCGGCACCCACGATTCGCTCTACGCGGCGCAGGGGCGCTACTGGGATCTGTACACCCGGCAGCACGGGGTCGAGACGAATCTCTTCCTCGCGCCAGGGGAAGGCGACAAGGTGCCGGAAGCGGCGGCCACGTTGAAGTTGAAGGGAGCGGCGCCACCCTCGGCTGCGTCCCTGTTCAGCGGCGGCACAGCGTAGTTCAGGCGTTTCCGCCCAATGCCGCTTGAATCAGCCGCTTTGCAGGCGCCCCGGCCTTTGGTGGGGCGGTCCCCCCGGACCGCGGCCGACGCCCACGTCGGCCTATCGATCGTTGCAAGCATTCGGTTCTTCGACGGAATAGCGGGACCAAGGGTGTCCGCGCGGACGAGAGCGTCCGCCCCACCAGGTCCGGCGAAAGTCGGGGTCGAGGCTTGTTTGAACGGCATCACGCGGGGTGCGGGCTGGGCTCGCGCTACGGCAACTCTTTGAGTCGGAAGCCGGTGGCTTTGCCGCGGGGCAGGTTCAACTCCAGAATGCCGCCGTGGTCGCTTTGGGCTTCGAAGAGTTCCTCGTCGTCGATCTCCACCTGATAGGTGCGCCCCGGTTTCAAACCGAGCACGAAGACGGACTCCTCTTCATCCAGCGTGACGCGAAATTTCCGCGCGCGCTCCGCAAAACAGAGCAGAGCCTCTTTCAGCGAGATCGGGGGAGCGTTCAACTGCGCGCTGAGGGGCGTCAGGTGGCCTTCGGAGAACATCTGCATGGCGCCATCGAAGTAGCCGAACCACTGCGCGTCCTCGTCCCAACTCGAGCGCACGAACAACTTGCCGTACTCCGGATTGTGGTAAATCAGGGGCACATGGTAGTAGCTCAGGCCCGGCTGGTAGGGATTGGCCCAGAGGAATTCGTAGGGCGTGCCGAAGGTGCCGCGCAGAATGAAGTGGTCGTGCATCAGCCACCCCTGCAAAACCTGGCTTTCGGCGGCGTTGACGTCGAAGGCGACCATGGCGAGTTCGGCGGCGCGGGAGAGCGCGGCGGCCTGCAGGTCCGGTTCCCCGCCTTTGGCGTCAGCCCCGAGGCGGTACTGATTCTCCGGCGCATCGTAGGTGGCCGGGTAATGGCTGAGCAGGTGCTCGATGGGGAAGTCCTTAAAGAAGTGCGGGATGCTCTCGCGCAGGTCGAGATTGGTATTGTCCCTGACGGCGTGCAGCAGTTCCCACAGCGCATAGGCATCGGTACGCGGGACGGCGCTCTTGCCCGCCTGCAGAGCCGGCAGCAGGGTCGCCTCCCACCACTCGTGCACGGTCTGTTCGAGCGCGCGTTGCGGCGCGGCCGGGGTGTGATCGTAGAGCGCGATGGCGGCGAGCGTGCGGGTGCGCGCGGCGGAGATGGAGCGGTCCGTGGAGCCGGCGATGCCTTTGGCGATGCGCGCGGTCAGGTCGCGGCGTTCGGCATCCGTGAGCAGGTCCTGGCACCAATCGAAGACGAAGGCCTGCTGGCGCAGATCGGCGGCGGGGGTGATGGCCCATTCAACGGCTTTGCGCCCGAAATCC
>CAIRBY010000235.1 GCA_903876865.1 uncultured Acidobacteriia bacterium | reverse complement strand
GTCCTTCAACATGCAAACATCATAGCTTGGACGGCGTGGCGGCGGATGGCGGCACGGGGTCGCGGTGCGCGGCGGCTTCGATGTACGTGCTGAAGTCCTTGCCGGGCGGCGCGAGTTCGAACTTGATCTTCACCTGCCCCGGCGCAGTGGCAGAGTAGGTCATGCGGAAGCGCATGGCGGTGGCGGGTCCATCGGAGAGGAAGACCACGTTGCCGGCGGAGGCAGTCACGGCGTAGGGAATGGTGTGGCCCTCGTTGTCGTAGTAGGTGGCGCGGAGGCCGTGCGAGGCCTCATCGCGATAGACCACCATCAGGTCGTCATGGCGCGAGGCGGGCTTGCCGTTGGCGGCGGGGAACTCGGCGAAGTTCTTGCGGACGAGCACGGTGCCCTGCAGGTCCGGCGCGAAGGTGAATGCTCCGGCGCCCTGCCCGGGCTGTCCGCCGCCCTCGCCAATCCACGTGCCGATGAGGAATTGGAGCGGGCCCCAATCCGGCGCGGGCGTGGGCGCGGGTTCGCCGGCTGCGTGGCGGTGCAGTTCCAGCCCCACCGACCAGCGTTTCTGGAAGCCCTTCCACGCGCCATCCAGATAGGCGCGGCGCGAGTCGTCGCCCTTGAGATAGAGATCGAGGAAGGCCGTGATAACGTGTTGATTGATGGCGCCGATGCGTTCCTTGCGCCACACCGGCTCTTCGAAGAAGGCGCGCGCGGCGAAGCTGCCCATGGCCTCGGCGGGCGCGGGATTGCCGCCCACATTGTGGCGCGCGTTCTGATACACGAGCAGGTAGCGCTCGGCGTTCACGGCGTTTTCGTAGACCTTTTTGGTGCCCGCTTCGAAGCCGGAGACATCGTCCTGATCGCCGGCGATGAAGAGGGAAGGGACGCGTATGCCGGCGAGCCCCGCGGCATCCCAGTTGTTTTGCGGAGGCTGCGCGCCCCACGGCGCGATCGCGACCATCGCCTTGAGGTTGTCGCGGCGGCGCGCGGTGTAGGCTGCGCTGCCCGCGGTCCACGGTTCCAGGTAGCCGCCGGGGACGGTGCGCGCGGCGCCGCCCTGCTTGCTGTAGCCCGCGCCGGCGGTGGCGAGCGCGCCATAGCCGCCCATCGAATAGCCGATCACGGCGACACGCGAGGCATCGAGCAGACCGTGCAGAAAATCGGCGGGAGCGAGTGCGCGGGCGGTCAGCGCGTCGATGGTGAAGCCCTGATCGGCGGCGCGATTGGCGAGTGTGCTGGTGAAGGCGAATTCCTGGCCGAAGACCGAATCGGTGTGATCGATCGCGGCCACGATGTAGCCTTTGGAGGCGAGGTTTTCGGTGAGGTAGCTGAGGAAGGTGCGCGAGCCGGGGTAGCCGTGCGAGACGATCAGCAGCGGATAGGGGCCCCCACTGGCGTTGGGCTTGGCGTTGCGCCGGGCGCGGCCCGGGAACTTGAACGGGATGATGGGGCGGGTGTCGGCTGAGCCGGGACCGCTGCCGAGGAAGTCTGAGTAGGTGGTCAGCTCGGCCACCTTGTTCGGGATGGTGGCCGGGTACCACACCATCAACGGCAACGGCCGGTTGTAGGTGGGGGCGGTGCCGGTGCCATCGTAGTGCGCCATGTCGACCTGGCCGGGGTTGGTGACGGTGAAGCCGCGTACGCCCACATGGTACGGACCGCGAGCGGCCAGCTCCGGCGCGTCCGGCCGCATGTCGCCGGGCATCGGGTAGCCCAGCG
>CAIRBY010000234.1 GCA_903876865.1 uncultured Acidobacteriia bacterium | reverse complement strand
TTGGGAAGAATGGAGTAGCCGGTGATGGGCAGCGGGTTGGAGATCAGACCGGGGACCCACTGGCCGGGCACGGAAGAGAAGACGCTGAGCATGACACCGGAGAAGGTGGACCAGGCGAGCGCGAGCGCGAGATAGTGAATGCCTTTGAGGCGGCTGATGGCTAACTGGCCGCGATCGACGGCTTCATAGCGGGTGAAAAAATCCGGACCCTTGCCGTAGGGAATCCCGCCGCGTCCGAGGAATGGGATGAGGGCGAAGAGGTTGGGGAAGAACTCTCCCTTGCCGTTTTCGCGCACCTGCCAGCGCACCCAGTAGGAGCCGCGCCAGAGCAACTCGGTGGCGAGGAGGGCGAGCGACATGGCGAGATCGAGGCTGATGACGGCGCGGAAGCGGAGCAGCCAGACGACGCCGAGGAAGGCAATCATGAGGGCGTGAAAGAGTGAGACGGAGTGGTGGCGGAGCGATTCGGAGAGGTGCGGGATGGCTTGCGCAAAGAGCCACTGCACGCACAGGAAACAGAGGAGCGCGCTGATGACCCATTTGGCGGATTTCAGATCGCGGGTGCCGACGATGGCGCCGGTGAGGAAGATGACGATGGCGATGCCGCTGAGAATGTAGCGCCGGCGGGCGGGCAAATTCCCGGCGGCCATCACGGCGAGGGCGATAAAGGCGCCGTAATAGCCGAAGGCGGGCTGCATGAGAATCGCGGCGAGGACGAGGATGAGCACCTGGCCGGGTTTGGACGCGGCGGTCCTGGTCAGCCAGGAGGCGGACTCCCACGTAATCGGTTCGATGGGTTTCACGATGCGTACCGTTCGATGAGAGAGAGCAGGCCATCCACGGTGCGCAGGTCCTGGGGTTCGACGCCGTGGCCGGCGAGGCGGATGCCGTAGATGGTTTCGAGGTAGAGGACGACTTGCAAGAGGCCGAGTGAATCGAGTTCGGAGAGCGGCACGACTCCGCCTCGAGTGCCAGGCATGGCTGCCAGGTAGTGCAACAGGTGCGCGCGCGGGTCGGGCGGTCTCACGTGACGGTTTCCTCGAATGGGCGTAAACGCCAAAACTTCAAGGTCATCTTAGCAGTTACGGGAGCGGCATTACACGAGTGGTATGGTGACGCTGGCGGTGGCGCCGGAGGCGCGGTCGAGGATTACGACGCGGAGGCGGGTGGCGGCATCGGGCACGGTGAGATCGTTGCCGAGGCGGAGGCCATCGCGGAGCACCTTGTCGCGCTGGGGAGCGGTGAGGGAGAGGTTGACGGGGATGGCGTCGTAGGTTTGCAGCTTGTCGTTGTCCTGCGGCTTGCCAGCGGAGAGGTAGGCGGCGAAGTAGAAGGTGAATTGGGCGATGGTTTTGTCGTCCTGCTGGGTGAGGAGGAGATCCTGGGGATCGACGGAGATGGAGAGGTGCAGGGCATGGGGCTGTACGCCGGGGGTGGTGGTGACGCGCAGGGCGATGGCGCCGCGGTCGAGGGGCTGTTGCAAGAGGGCGAGGGCGCGATCTTTTTCGGCGGGTAGGGGGGCGGGCTTTTCGGCGAGGTAGCTTTGGCGGGTCTGGAGGGTGACGCCTTTGCGGGTAGTGGCAAGGTGGAGCTTGTGCAGCTTGCCATCCCAGGATTCGGCGGGCGGGGCGTACTGGAGGCGGTAGAGGCTCTGGCCGGACTCGAGGGCGGTGGGGAGATCGCGCTCGACGTCGGCGCCCTGATAGACGCGGCCGCCGGTCACGGCGGCGAATTCCTCGAGAGTGGCGAGGTTGGTGGTATCGCCGGAGGAGGCCAACTGATTGAGGGGATCGACGACGGCGCCGGCATCGGCGAGTTTGGAAGCGACCTTACGCAGGTTGGGGAAGCAATCGAAGGGCTGGCCATCCGGGGTGAGGAGGCTGCTGGGGACGCCGAAGGTGATCCAGAGAATGTCTTTGCGGCCGGGGAGCGGGGCGAGCCTGCCGGCGAGAATTTCGAGCGCGGCGAAGGTGCGCTCGACGCGGGTGGACTGGGCGCGCACTTCGACTGGCACGATGGCGGCGACGGGGCCGACGGCGCGTTCGAGCAGGGGGCGGATGCCGCGCGTCCATTGTTCCGGGGCGGGCGCGGCGGCGGATGATGCGGTAGAGGGCAGGGCGCGCACGGGCACCAACTCGCCGCGGAGATTCAGGACGTAGCAGTAGATGGATTCGCTCTTCTCTTGCGGCTCGAGAACTTTCACGATCTGATCGATCTTGCTCTGGCGCATTTCGGTGTTGAGATTGAGCACGTCGAAGAGGACGACGCGGATGCGGGTGAGGGCGGGGGCGGGGCGATTGGTGAATTCGCGGGGGGCGAGCGGGGCGGGCGGGGGACGGAGGGCATCGTTGCGGAAGGTGAGGAGCGGGAGGGGCTTGGATTGATCGGTGAGTTGGAGGTCGGCGGGGGCGAGGTCCGTGACGGGGCGGCCCTGGGCATCGGTGGCGATGAGGCTTAGGGTGAGGAGGCGGGGTTGGGCGTGGGCAACACGGGCGGCAGGGCCGGCGATGACGAAGCCGGCAAGCGCCAGGCTGGCCATGAGGGTGAAACGCGCGGGATGCATCGGCTTCATTCTAGCTCCGGGTGTTGCAGGAAAGGTGTTGCAGGAAAGTGTTGTGAGCGGGGTGGCCTGATACAATCGCACAATCATGTTTGTGCCATTGACGCCGATTCGGGCGCTGTATCGCGCGGTGGATCTGTACGGCAGGAAGGTTGGCGTGGTTTCCGGAGAGCAGCGGTTCACGTACGCGGAGTTCGGGGAGCGGGTGGAGCGGCTGGCATTCGGGCTGCGGGCGGAAGGCGTGGGGCCGGGGGACCGGGTCGCGTATCTGAGCTTCAATACGCATCAGCTGCTGGAGGGTTACTACGCGGCGCCCATGATTCGCGCGATCGTGATGCCGCTGAACGTGCGGCTGACGGCGGCGGAACTGACGGGGATTCTGAATCACGCCGAGCCGAGCGTGCTGATCTACGAGGCGGACTTTGCACCGCTGGTGGAGCAGTTGAAACCGGCGTGCCCGGCGGTGCGGCAGTGGGTGGAAGCGGGCGCGCCATACGAGGAGTTGCTGGGGCGGGGGCGTGTGGCGCGGCCGGACATTTTCAGCTACGACGAAGGCGAGATCGCGGAGCTGTTTTACACGTCGGGATCGACGGGCATACCGAAGGGGGTCACGCTTTCGCACCGCACGCTGTATATGCACATGCTGAGCGTTTCGGCGACGTTCTATAACGACGACACGATGGTGGAACTGCACACGATCCCGCTGTTTCACGCCAATGGATGGGGGCGTCCGCAGTGCGCGACGTTCCACGGGTTGAAGCAGGTGATGGTGCGGCGGTTCGAGCCGGCGGGCGTGCTGCGGCTGATCGAGGAAGAGGGCGCGACCTCGATGTCGCTGGTGCCGACGATGGCGAACGCGCTGTTGAATTGCGCGGAGGTGGGGCAGTTCAACCTGTCGAGCCTGCGGCAGGTTCACCTGGGCGGTGCGGCATCCTCGCCGGAACTGGTGGCGCGGATGGAGAAGGTGTTCCCGTGCCAGATCATGGCGGGCTACGGGCTGACGGAGACTTCGCCGGTAGCGACGAGCGCGCGGGACAAATCCACGGTGACGTATGCGGACGAGGCGGACCGGTTGCGGCACCGGGCGATGACGGGGTGGCCGCTGCCGGGGTGCGAGATCCGCGTGGTGGACGCGCAGATGAACGATGTGCCGCGGGATATGGAGAGCTTCGGCGAGATCGTGATCCGCGGCGACAACGTGATGGACGGCTACTACAAAGAGCCGCAGGCGACGCGCGATGTGCTGCGGGACGGCTGGCTGCACACGGGCGATATGGCGGTGTGGGACGCGGAGAATTACGTCCACATTGTGGATCGGAAGAAGGATATCATCATTTCGGGCGGGGAGAATATTTCGTCGATCGAAGTGGAGCGGGCGATTGCGGCGCATCCGGCGGTGTTCGAGTGCGCGGTGGTAGCGGCGCCGGACGCGCAGTGGGGCGAGGTGCCGGCGGCGTTCATCGCGGTGAAGCCGGGGCACACGTTGGAGCAGGCGGAGTTGTGCGCGTTTCTGGCGGAGCGGATCGCGAAGTTCAAGATGCCGCGGCGGTTTCAGTTCCGCGAATTGCCGCTGCCGAAGACGGGCACGGGGAAGATTCTGAAGCGCGAATTGCGCGAATCGCTGTGGGCAGGGAAGGACTCGCGGGTACAAGGATGATCTGGGTACAGAGCTACACCCATATGGGCGGCAGCCTGCCGCTTTCGGCGCTGGTGGCGGCGCTGCCGATCTTCACGCTGCTGTTTCTGCTGGGCGTGATGCGCAAGCCGGCGTGGCTGGCGTCGCTTGTCGGGTTGCTGGCGGCGGCGGTGGTGGCCGCGGGCGTCTACGGGATGCCGGTGGGGCTGATCGCGAGCACGGTGACGTATGGGGCGGCGTTCGGGCTGTTCCCGATCGGGTGGGTGGTGTTCAGCGCGATTCTGCTTTACCGGATCACGTTGGAGAGCGGGAAGTTCGAAGTGCTGAAGGATTCGATCGGGCACCTGACGACGGATTCGCGGCTGCAGGCGCTATTGATCGCGTTCGCGTTCGGAGCGTTTATCGAAGGCGCGGCGGGTTTCGGCACGCCGGTGGCGGTGGCGGCGGCGATGCTGACGGGGCTGGGCTTCGAACCGTTTTACGCGGCGGCGATCTGCCTGCTGGCGAATACGGCGCCGGTGGCGTTCGGGTCGATCGGGATTCCGATTACGACGCTGGCGTTGACGACGGGACTGCCGCTGGAGCGGCTGAGCGCGGGCGTGGGGCGGGTGTGCGCGCCGGTCTCTCTGTTCGTGCCGGCGTATCTGATTCTGGTGATGAGCGGGTGGAAGGGGCTGCGCGGCGTGCTGCCGGCGGCGGCCGCGTGCGGGATTGCGTTCGCGGGGACGCAGTTTTTCGTCTCGAATTTCATGGGTCCGCAGTTGACGGACATCCTGGCCTCGATGGCGGCGATGGGCGCGCTGCTGATTGTGATCCGGCGGCGGGGCAGCACGAAGCAGACGCACGGCGGGCACACGATTGCGCTGGCGTGGGCGCCCTACCTGCTGCTGGTGGTGTTCGTGCTGCTGTGGGGCTACAAGCCGCTGGCGGCGTGGCTCAATTCCTACAATGTGCTGGTGAACTGGCCGGGGCTGCACAACCTGGTGATGCGCATGCCGCCGGTGGTGGCGAAGCCCGCGCCGTATGCGGCGGTGTACAACTTCAGCTGGCTTTCGGCCTCGGGGACGGCGTGCCTGATCGCGGCGGTGTTGGGGGCGATGATCGCGGGGCTTTCGGTGGCGCAGTTCGGCAAGGTGCTGCGGCACACGGCGAAGCAACTGGCGCTGGCGGAATTGACGCTGGCGGCGGTGCTGGGCCTGGCGTTCCTGATGAACTACTCGGGGGCGACGGCGACGCTGGGGCTGGCGTTTGCGGCGACGGGGGTGATGTTCCCGTTCTTCAGCGCGCTGCTCGGATGGCTGGGCGTGTTTCTGACGGGGAGCGACACTTCGGCGAACGCGCTGTTCGGCAATCTGCAGGTGGTGACGGCGCAGAAGCTGGGGCAGAATCCGGTGCTGATGGCGGCGGCGAATTCGGCGGGCGGCGTGATGGGGAAGATGATCAGCCTGACGAGCATCGCGGTGGCGGCGGCGGCGACGAACATGAAGCGCGAGGACGAGGCGCGGTTGTTCCGCTTCACGCTGCGGCATAGCGTGTTTCTGGCGAGCGTGATCGGGGTGCTGGTGATGTTCTACGCGTACGTGATGCCGGGGTGGGCGCCGTAGGGGGCGTCTGCGATGCCTGGAGGGGGCGGCTGCTAGCGGGAGTGGCTTACTCGCAAAGTGTGCGATTGGAAGGCTCCGGGGGTTGGCAGGCGGAACCGCCTGCCCTACTTTGCGCGGAGACAGAGGGCGGGCGGAGTTTGGTAGTGGGGAGTGGGTGGCGATGGGTGGCAGGGCGGCTGAGAGGCGGCTGCAGTTACGATTGAATTGGTCAGCGTTTCGTTGCGAGGAAGCCGCCGAGGCAGCCGAGCGCCGTGGTGGTGAGCAGGGCGAGAACGGCAGACCCACCCGGATGGCCGCCGAAGGCCAAGGTCAGCGCCAGGCTGAACAGACCGGCGAGAACTCCCACCGTGAGGCCACTGAGAATCGCAGCGGCCGCGGTGTTTCGCGCGACGCGGAAGGCCATCAGCAAGGTGAATAGCATCTCGAGCCACGGCATCAGTTGGGGCGTGATGCGCGCGGCGAAGTGATTGATGGATGCCTGATCGGGAGCGCCCCGGGCCTGAAAGGCGAGGCTGAAGGCGTAGACGGTGGTGACGAGAATCGGGACCAGGAAGCTCAGCGCAATGACGGCAAGGGCCGCGCCGAGGACGCGGCGCCAGGGGATGTTTGACAATGAGCCGCTCATTCCGATGCTCCGGAATTGGGATTTCGGACTTTCCGGTCGTGATTAGTATAGGCCGCGTTGCGCATGGAGTTCAATGGGGAAAACGCGACATTTCCGTGGTTCGAGTGGTGCTGGCGGTTCGGTTGGTGCGGTGCCAGGGGAAAGAGCGGGGCGGCGGTCCAGGTTAGGGATGAAGTCCACAAACCCCACATATCGGGATCTTATCGGACACTACGCAACACCAGAGCCTCAGATCGCGAGGGCGTCCGTCTTTTTGGATGTTGAGCAGCGTCCTTATAGCTGTGACGAGAACCTACTCAAGGCTGACGCTCGAAATCCTTGTTCCAACGCGGCACAGACCCACCTTCATATCGACGACCCTGTCCTTGCCGAAGATAGAGCAGCGTGCTCCAATTGAGCTTTCCATGGGGACTCCCACGAACAATGAGGCCGCACATTGCCGTCGAGCGGTGGTAGCACTTACGCTCTTGCTGCCGCTGCTGATCGCGTCCGGCTGCGCAAAGAAGATGTCAGCGCCACCGCCACCACCGCCGCCGCCAGATTTCAGCATTATCGGCGAAAGCGACAATCGATTGCAGGAGTCGCTGTTCAAAGGCGATCAAGCCGTTCTATCGAATCAGGACATTGATCGCATCCTGACGGCCCGCATCACTTTGGAGGACCGACATCGTCTGGCGGTGCTCCGGCTAGATGCCAGAAACACGTGGATTCAGGAGATCGCGAACCTCGAAGCCCGAAACTCCGAGCAGTTTTTGGCCTCGATTGGCAAGAGTCCCCAATTCACTCAAATTCGGTTCATGCCCACTCTCTTAATTCCAGAGCGTCGAACCACTCCGTACCTGCGCGAGGCTGCGGCCCGATTCCAAGCTGACTTGCTTCTGATTTACGGTACTCGCGTGAGAACCTTCCGCCGTGACCGTATTATTGGCACCGATGAAGTTAGCGCCGAGGCCGTGGTAGAGTCCGTACTCCTGGATGTCCGCACGGGCATTGTGATTCACACGACGCAAGCGACCGAGAGCATTTCAGCCAAGAAGACCCCCGGCGATTTGAACTTCTCTCAAACAGTAGCCAAGGCCCAGACGGAAGCGACAGGTAAGGCTTTGCTGAAGTTGGCCGATGCCGTCGTCGCGTTTGTAGACACGACGAAATGAAAGCCGCCGCTCTGGCAAACCGCCCGCCTCTCCGATAACGGCAATAAAACGCCGTTAGCGTAAGTCACGCCCGCAGGAAATCGTCTACGTCGACACCCGCCTGCTTCAATATTGCCCGTAACGTGCCCTCGGGCATATCGCCGGGGTGGTTTGGCAC
>CAIRBY010000233.1 GCA_903876865.1 uncultured Acidobacteriia bacterium | reverse complement strand
TGTCTGGTGAGCCGGACAGGGCGCAGGCTGCCGTAGCCGAGTCCGGCGGGCGGCGTCCAATTTTCGGGGAAGGGTTCGGGAGACATACGGTTACTCCTCGGCTTGTTCACTTGCCGGCGGAATCGCCTCGGCCACGGGCTTGAGGCGTCCGGCGTCCTGCAGGGCGCGGCGCAACAGAAACTCGATCTGCGAGTTGAGGCTGCGCAGGTCCGCATCCGCCCAGCGCTGCAGGGCTTCGTGCGTCACCGGGTCCAACCTGAGCAGAAACGATTTCCGTTGCGCCATGCGCTTCCATCCTACTGGTACAGAGTTCCGGCATTCACGATGGGCTGCGCGTCGCGGTCGCTGCACAGCACCACCAGCAGGTTCGACACCATGCTGGCCTTGCGCTCCTCATCCAGTTCCACCACGTTCTTTTCAGACAGCATCGCCAGCGCCATCTCCACCATGCCCACCGCACCTTCCACGATCTTCTGCCGCGCCGCGATGATCGCGTTCGCCTGCTGCCGCCGCAGCATCACGCTGGCAATCTCCGGGGCGTAAGCCAGGTGCGTGATCCGCGCCTCGATGATCTCCACACCCGCCTTGCCGACCCGCTCCTGAATCTCATCGCGCAATTTATGCGCGATTTCGACCACGGACATGCGCAGCGACATCTGGCTCTCGTTGTGCGCGTCGTAAGGGTATGCCGTAGCCAGCGTGCGCACCGCGCTTTCGCTCTGCACGTGCACATAATGCTCGTAATCGTCCACGTGGAAAACCGCTTCGGCGGTCTCGATCACGCGCCAGACAATCACGCTCGCAATCTCAATCGGATTGCCATCCTGGTCGTTGACCTTCAGTTTGCTGCTCTCGAAGTTGCGCACCCGCAGCGAGACGCGGCGGCGGTGCGTGAACGGGTTGACCCACCAGAAACCCTGCTGCTTGATGGTGCCAAGGTAGGCGCCGAACAGCTGCACCACTTTGGCTTCGTTCGGGTTCGTTACGGTGAAGCCTCCGGTGCAGACCATGTCCGCAATGAAGGCCAGTAGACAGGCTGCGATCAGCAGGCCATTATGCTCGGCGACCGCATATCGGAACGGCACGACAAGCAGCACCGGAACAGCGATCAGAACGGCGAGCATCAGTCCGCCGGGGAGAGGTTTGAGTTCTTTCTCCTGCAACATGAGCG
Source organism: uncultured Acidobacteriia bacterium (assembly GCA_903876865.1). Classification (GTDB taxonomy): domain Bacteria; phylum Acidobacteriota; class Terriglobia; order Bryobacterales; family Bryobacteraceae; genus Solibacter. The sequence goes on along the minus strand of CAIRBY010000233.1, from coordinate 3,972 downwards.
TTTCTCCTTCTTTCTCCATGTGACATCACAATGATATCACTTTGATAGACAAAATCAAGGGGCAAGCAGAAATTGCATCGGCTCACGGGCGAGCATACTGCAAATAAATGACTTAGCAATTGGCCAACCGATTGCTCCCTCATGCGTGGATATCGGTTAGCGAGGAGAAAACGTATGAAAGTTTCAGTTGCACTGATGATGTTGGGCGCGGTATTGCCACTGATAGCCGCGAAGGAATCGGAACCGGCGGCCCGGTTACGGGAGTCGGCAATCGTATTTACGGAGATCATGGCGGCTCCGGACAAGGGAATTCCGCAGGATCTGCTGGAGCGGGCGTATTGCGTGGTGATCGTGCCGGGTATGAAGAAGGGCGCGTTCATTGTGGGCGCACAGTTCGGCAAGGGATTCATTTCCTGCCGCGGCCCGGCGCACATGGGTTGGTCCGCGCCGGCTTCGGTACGGGTGGAAGGCGGAAGCTTCGGTTTCCAGATCGGCGGTTCGGAGACGGACGTCGTCATGCTGGTCATGAACCAGAGAGGCGCGGACAAACTGCTGACGAGCGAGTTCACGCTCGGCGGCGAAGCGGATATCGCGGCGGGTCCGGTGGGGCGCTCGGCAACGGCGCAGACGGACGCGATGATGCACGCGGAGATTCTCTCCTGGTCGCGTTCGCGCGGCGTATTCGCAGGGATCGCGCTGAAGGGCGCCACGCTGCGTGAGGATCTGGACAACAACGAAAAGATGTACGGCAAGCGTCTCGAGAATCGGGAAGTGGTGAGCAGTGGTATCGCTCCCCCGATGATGGCGCGTCGGCTGATGGTGTTGTTGAACCGGTATTCGTTCCACGAAAAAGGCAAGACCGAATAGTTTCGGTTCGGCCAGGTAGTTGGGACTGGTAGGGATAGGGTGGGCAAGCCGGAGACGGCGGGCCCACCCTATTCGTGTATTTGGGGGAGGGGAAGCCAGGGATGTTTTTCGGAGGCGGACCCGGAGCCGGGGCAACCTTCGGGGCGCGTGTCTCCGGCGGTCTTTTCCACCCGCTCAACCCCCAGCCGCCCTTGACCCGCATGCGAAGATCAAGGCAGGATGAGGGACCTTCGATACGCGCTGCGAATGATGCGGCAGAGCCCGGGCTTCACCGCGGCAGCCATACTCACGCTCGCACTCGGAATCGGCGGCAACACCGCGGTCTTCTCCGTCGTCCACGCCCTGCTGCTCCGCCCCCTGCCGCTATTGCAACCGGAGCGCCTCGTCTTCATCGCGGGCAAGAATCCGGCGCGGGCAGGCGCGGGCTTTCCCTTCTCCCTGGCCGCCTTCGAAACCATGCGCGATGGCAATCATGCGCTCGAGGGGATCGCCGCCGTCTGCGTCGAATCGCTCACGCTCACCGGCCTCGGCGACCCGCAGGTGCTGACCGCGTCACGCGTATCCGAAACTTTTTTTGACGTCGTCGGCGTGAAGCCTGCGATGGGCCGGGGATTCCGCGCGGACGAGGGCACGCCGGGCGCTGCGCCCCTCGCCGTGATCAGCCGGAAGCTGTGGCAGACGCAACTCGGCGGCGACGCGGCGGTGTTGGGGCGCGCCATCACCCTGGGCGGGGAACCCTACACCATCATCGGCGTGCTGGCTGGCGACTTCCCCTTCCCCTATGTTGCGACGGACGTGTGGGTCTCGCGGCCCATGGCCTATACGGGCCTGCAACCGGAGCAGATCCGCAACGGCGCCGGCTACCTCACCGCCATCGCGCGCCTGCGCCTGGGAGTGAGCGCGGCGCAGGCGGGCGCGGAACTCGCGGTCTTGTCCCGCCAGTATCAGCACGATCACGTGGGCTTTCCCGATGCCGATCCGCGCACCCGCTGGGACCCGACCCCGCTCGCCGAAGCGTTGGTCAGCGAGATCCGCCCCACGCTGCTGCTGCTGATGTCGGCCGTGGGATTCATACTCCTGATCGCCTGCGCCAATGTGGCCGGACTCACCCTGGCGCGCGCCAGCGGACGCGGCAAGGAACTCGCCATCCGCGCGGCGATGGGCGCAAGCCGCGGCGCCATCCTGCGCCAACTGCTGGCGGAAAGCGTAGCGCTCGCCGTCGCCGGCGCGGCCCTCGGAACACTCCTCGCCGCCTGGGGCGTGGAGGCCCTGACGCGGGCGAGCGGCGACGTCCTGCCGGGCTTCCAACCGGTCCGCATCGATCTGCCGGTGCTCGCCTTCACGCTCGCGGTCGCCGTGGCTACCGGTCTGTTGTGCGGCCTCGCGCCGGCGCTGCGCGTCTCCCGCCCGGACCTGAATGCGGTGCTGCGTGATGCCAGCCGCGGGACCACCGGCGGGGCGCGCCGCCAGCGCATGCGCGGCGTGCTGGTGGTGGGGCAGATGGCCCTCTCGATGGTGATGCTGATCGGCGCGGGACTGCTGCTGGAAAGCTACTCCCTGCTCCAAAATGTGGACCCCGGCTTCGATCCTCGCCACGAGTTGACCATGCGCCTCTCCCTGCCGCCCGCGCGTTACGGCGAACCGACGCAGCGGATCGGCTTCGTCCGCGACGTGATCGCGCGCGTGGATGCGATGCCAGGCGTGCAATCGGCCGCGGTCTCCCTCGCGCTGCCGCTCGGCACTCCGATCATGGCGCCCTTCCTCGCCGAGGGACAGGCCCCGGTGGCGATGGGGATGCGCCCGCTCGCGGTCTGGAACGCCATCACGCCGAATTATTTCAGGACGCTCGGCATCGCCCTGGTGAAGGGCCGCGATTTCACCCCGCACGATGATGCCGCTGCGCCCAAACGTGTCATCGTCAGCGCCGCTCTGGCACAGCGCTTCTGGCCCAACCAGGAGGCGCTCGGCAAGCGCATCTTCTATTCGCGCCGCCAAGTCGCGGCGGAGATCGTCGGCATCGCCGCGGACGTGAAAACGCAGGGCCTCGAAGCGGACGCGGGACTCGTCATGTACACACCCTATCCGCAATTCGCCTGGGCCAATGTATCCCTCACTCTGCGCGCGGCGGGCGACCCCAAAGCCCTGTTCCGCTCTGCGCGCGAAGCCGTGTTCGCAGTCGATCGCGATCTGCCGGTGGTGAAGCCGCAGACCCTCGAAGAAGTCGTCGAAGGAACGCTCTCGCAACGGCGCCAGACCATGTACGTGGTGGCGGGCTTCGCCGTGGTGGCGCTGCTCCTGGCCGCGGTCGGCCTTTACGGCGTGATGGCGTATATGGTGGAGCAGCGCCGCGCGGAGATCGGCATCCGCCAGGCGATCGGCGCACAACGTTCGGACATTCTGCGGATTGTACTCGGGCGCGCCCTGGGATTGAGCGCGATGGGGATCGCTCTCGGCGCGGCCGGCGCGTGGGTCTTGACGCGCTGGATCGCCCAGATGCTCTTCCGCACCAGCGCCACCGATCCGTGGACCTACGCCGGCGTAGCCCTGCTTTTCCTCGCCATCTCCATGCTGGCCAGCGGCCTGCCCGCCTGGCGCGCCTCCCGCGTGGATGCCGCCGAAGCGCTCCGCATCAGCTAGTAGGACAGGCCATCGTTGTTCGTGGCCTGTCCTCTTCCGCCAGTTCCTACCAGCGGCCCGGCCGCCAGGCGACATAGGCCGGTCCCGCCGGACCACATGCCGGTACCTGTGCGCGGGCCGTGGCACGGGTGACTGGCGTTGCCGCGGCCCGCGTCCATCCGCCGGTCAGAACGTCAGCTTCAAAGCAAACTGAATCTGCCGGGGCGGATACGTACTTCGAATCGTCCCGAATGCCGCATTCGCAAAATCGCAGGTCGGCAAGCCGAAGTTGGTGTGATTCAGCAGGTTGAAAAACTCCGACCGGAATTGCAGCGCCATGCCCTCGCGCGCGGGAATCTGGAAGCGCTTATTCACGCCCACAACCCACTGCCAGAAGCCGGGTGCACGCAGGGAGTTGCGTCCCAGATTCCCGTACGGCGCGCTCGCCGTAGGAATTGAGAACGCGGCCTTGTTGAAATAATTGTCGAG
>CAIRBY010000232.1 GCA_903876865.1 uncultured Acidobacteriia bacterium | reverse complement strand
GGTTCGTTCCGAGATCTTCTGGTATGCCGACTTTCCGCTGAGGAGAACATCAAAGCAACCTTCGCCAAGCTTGATGACCACGATATCGCGGCGTTTGTTCCTTGCCGAATCTTTACGTGTCCGGGCCACGATGTCTCGCTTTCTTTGGGTTCACGGCGCATAGCCGTTTGCGCGGAACCATTCTATGGCGGCGCGCATGGTCAAAGAATCGCCTCGATGCCTTTGTAGCGGACGATATTGAGCAGGGCGAGAGAAGGACCCTTGGGCTGCTTGACGCCGCGCTCGAGTTGGGAGAGATAGCCGACAGTGAGATTCAGAACCTGGGCGAGAGCCGCCTGGCTCAAGTTGGCGCGTTCGCGCAGGGCGCGAATCTCTTCTGGGCTGATGGGGGCGGCGAGACGATTGGCCTTTTCGCCCAGATGACGAACGGTGATCTTGCGATAGGTGGCGTCATCCATCACGCCGATGCGATGCATGCCTTCGGCGGTCTCAAGAATGGCTTCCGCCAGCCTGTTCAACTTCTTTGTTGCCATATGGAACCTCCTCCAGTTCTCCCGTTTGAAGACCAAGGGTTATTTTCCGTTCATCTGCCGGCATCCAAATTGCGGCAATTTCGCGCACGGACTTCAGATCTTCCGGCGCGATGTTCTCACGCACGCTCTTGGCGAAGCCGAAGAGAAAAATCGCCCGTTCCGCACGACGGTACGCGATGATGGTACGGTAGCCGCCGGAGCGTCCCTTGCCGGCACGCGCCACGCGCTGCTTGATAAGTCCCCCGCCTAGATCAGCATCGATCAACCCGCACTCGGCGCGGGCAATCGCTTCGCAAAGGCTGGCGTGGGAGATTTTCTCTCGTCGAGCGAACCTAGCCGTCCATTTAGTCAGGAATACTTGCGTTCGGGCTTCCTAGCACTCAGAACTATAGCACTGAAAACTATATATTGCAATGAGGAGGCGCTCTTCAAGGTGCGTAGCCGTGGGAGCGGAACCATTCGATGGCGGCGCGCATGGCGGGGTAGACGGGGAGGATTTTGAAGCCTAGCTCCTGCTGGGCACGGGCGCTGGAGGCGTACATCTTTTTGCGGCCCATGCGGACTTCTTCGAGAGTGGCGCGGGGCTCATGGCCACGGATCCGGCCGGTGATCCATTCCTCAAAAAACGCATAAGTGGCGGCGACGGCGAAGGGGATTTCGACGGTGGGCGAAGGGATGCCGGTGATAGCGGACATTTTGTCGAGGATCTGTTTGAGGGTGAGGTTCTCACCGCCGAGGATGTAGCGGCGGCCGGGCTGGCCCACGGTGAGCGCGGCAACGTGAGTGCGGGCGATTTCATTTACATCGACGAGGTTAAGGCCGGTGTCCATGTAGGCGGGGAACTTTCTATTCAGAAAGTCGACGAAGATGCGGCCCGTAGGGGTGGGCTTGGCATCGTTGGGGCCGATGGGGGTGGTGGGGTTGAGGAGGATGACCTGTTGGCCAGCCTCGGCGGCCTTGATGGCTTCGAGTTCGGCGAGGAACTTGGAACGCTTGTAGTGGCCGACCATGTCCGCGAGCGATACAGGCGTGTCTTCGTCGCTGACGATGCCGTTGGTGAAGAAGTGCATGGTGGCGACGGAGGAGGTGTAGACGACGCGGGGTACGCCAGCTTCGCGGGCGAGGCGTAAGAGTTCGCGGGTTCCGTCTACGTTGGCGCGGTACATGGCT
>CAIRBY010000231.1 GCA_903876865.1 uncultured Acidobacteriia bacterium | reverse complement strand
GATCTGGTCCATCGACTCCCGGCCGCGGTCGGTGCGTACCAGTTCGAGCGCTGTTGCGGTATCGCCCTGCTGCCGGATGAGAATGGTGCGGTCGAGCTCTTCCAGTTTGGCTGCGGTGAGGGCCGCAAGTTGGCGGGCGTCTTCTGCCGGGCTCCCTAGCAGAGACTGCTGGCGGAGCTGAATCAGCGGAAGTGCCTGGCGGTATGGCCCCAGATAGCGGGGGTCTCCCGTCAGCAGGTAGCCGCGTTGGGCCGTCTCCGCGTCCTTCAGCAGCGAGAGCAGTTGCTGGTTGTCTTCAATGGAGATGCGGTAGAACTCCGCCTGTTGGGCTGCGCGCCGGAAGGCCTGGCTATCCAGGTAAGTGTAAATGGCGATGGCGGCCACAATCAGGATTGCAGCGCCCAGCCACACGGTGGGCGCCGCCCGGCGGATTGAAGACTTGAGGCGGACCATAACGCAAAACCTTAGAGTAACAGTCCAGTAACTCGGTCACCAAAAGAATCGGAGGCGGCTCGGCCACACTGTGTGGAATGCCAGCATACGGGTCGGGTGCTTCTGTTACGCTAGGGGGTTCTCATGCGTAGCGGCGTTTGGAGGAGTCACCGGCTGCGACTGCTGGCCGGAGTCTGGCTGGTGTACAGCATCTGCCCGCCGTTTCTCTCCTACGATTCGTACTGGAGCGTGGCCACGGCGGTGAATCTGCTGGAACGCGGCACCACGCAGGTGGATCGCTTTGTGGCAGGGGCGCCGCGCGAAGCCGATTACGGGCTCGAGTGCGTCCCGGCCGCGGGCGCGCCGCGCAAGGCGCGCGTGGCGGAAGGGTGCGCGGACGGACACTGGTACAGCTACTTCCCGGTGGGCACGGCGGTGCTGGCGCTGCCGCTGTTGGCGGCGATGAAGGTGGTGGTAGCGGTGGTGGCTCCGCTGGTTCCGCATACCGGATTTTTCGCGCGCCGCGAGGTTGCCGGATTCTTTACCGGCGATCTGTTGGTGGGGCGGCCGCTCTCCGAATTGTGGTGCGCCAGCACGATTGGCGCGCTGACGGTGTGGTTGCAATATGAGATCGGCCTGCTGTTTCTGGCTCGGCGCGGAGCCATGTGGTATGCGCTGCTGTTTGCGTTTGGCACCGCGGAGTGGTCGCTGGTGAGTCGCAATCTGTTCCCGCACGGTTGGACCGTCCTGCTGTTGAGCGGAGCTTTGTACCTGCTGCTGCGCGGCCGGCGGCTTGGCCTTGGTGGCGCAGGCGGTTCCGCCTGCGTGGCTGGCACACCGCAAGCGTTGGCAGGCGAAGCCGCCAGTTCTGGCATTGGTGGCGCAGGCGGCTTCGCGGTAGGGCTGCTGCTGGCCCTGGCCTTCGCGGTGCGGCCCTCGAATGCCATCTCCTGCGTGGTGCTGACGCTCTACGTGGCCTTGCACGAGCGGCGCAGGCTGGCCGCGCTGGTGCTGGGCGCGGCGCCCGTGGCCGTGGCGCTGGCTGCCTACGAAATCCTGGTGCGGCACGCGCTGATCCCGATCTACCTGACGGAGAGCAAGGGCAGCAATGGCTTCTGGGAAGGCGTGGCGATCCACTTCTTCAGCCCTTCTCGAGGGCTGTTTGTCTTCACCCCGGTGTTCCTGGTTTCGGTGGCGGGTGTGGTGCTGGCGTGGCGGCGGCGCTGGCTGGGTCCGCTGAGTTCCTACCTGGCCGCGATTCTGCTGCTGCATGCCCTGCTGGTGATGACAATCTGGCCGGGGCACTGTTTCGGTCCGCGGTATTTTGCGGATATGACGCACCTGCTGATGCTGTTTCTGATTCCGGCGGTGCAATGGTGGAGCGAGCGGCAGGGGACCGCGCGCACGGTGTTGGCAGCGGGTTTCCTGTTGCTGGCGGCTGCGGGTGTGTTCGTCAACGGGCGGGGCGCGACTTCGTTGGCGGTCAACCAGTGGAGTATCCTGCCGGTGAATGTGGACGACGCGCACTGGCGCGTTTGGGAGTGGCGCGACGCGCAATTCTTGCGAGGCTTGAGATGATTCTGGCGATCGATATCGGCGGTACGAAATTCAGCATGGCGGTGTTTGACGGCGAGCGGATCGTGCGGCGGGAATCGCGCGCCACGGATGCGAGCGGCGGCCGCGAGTGGATGGTGGGGCAGATTGCGGAGATCGCGGGAGCCTGGCGCAAAGAGCACCGCTTCACGCGCTGTGGGATTGGCTTCGGCGGTCCGGTGAACTATGCCGCGCAGCGGGTGGTGTTCAGTACCCATGTGGGCGGGTGGCGCGATTTCGACCTGTGCGGCTTCGTGGAAGAGGCGGCGGGCGCGCCCGCGGTGATGGACAACGACGCCAATGTGGGGGCCATGGGCGAGGCCGAATTCGGCAGCGGCAAAGGCTACTCGCCGCTCTTCTACATGACTCTCTCCACCGGCATCGGCGGGGGCATCTGGGATGCGGGTCGGGTGTGGCGGGGCGCGGATTCCTACGGTGGGGAGATCGGGCACCTGACGATCCGCCCCGACGGTCCGGAGTGCCTGTGCGGCGCGCGCGGCTGTTTCGAACGGATGTGCTGCGGGCTGTGGCTGCAACGGGACCACGGGCGCGCGGCGAAGGAACTGATGGAAGACGCGGAGTTCGTGAACGGCTACGTGGTCGATCTGGCGTTGGGGGTGAAAAGCGCTATCATGCTACTCAATCCCGAGCGGGTGGTGATTGGGGGCGGAATCGCCAAGGCGGGGGAGAGATTGTTCGGCCCGCTGCGCGCGGAACTGCGCCGGCAGATTACGGCCTGGAGCGGGGCGCGGATCGACGTGGTGCAGGCGGGATTGGGAGACGACAGCGTGTTATACGGTGCACTGGCTCTGGCGCGGGAGACAATCTCGCGGGAGACAATCTCGCGGGAGACAAAGCGATGATGCTGACGCCGCAGCGCCTGGGCGTGGCGATGGGCTGCGCCGCCGGTGTGCTGCTCGGCCTGTTCCTGATGTGGAAG
>CAIRBY010000230.1 GCA_903876865.1 uncultured Acidobacteriia bacterium | reverse complement strand
GTCAGACACCGTCCAGGGGGACCGCCCCACAATACGCCCGGCTGCCTGCAAAGCGGCCGATTGAATCGGCATGGAGTGAACCACCAGACTCCGGAGCGAGCGCTGCCACCGCACCGCGCGGAACAGAACATCACTGCTGCGCCACCGCCACTCCATAGGCGGGCAGGTGGATCACCAGCACGCCGGAGCGGGCTTCGGAGCGCGCCGCGCCTACCCTTACCAGGGCGGCGTCTTCGTTGCCGGACAGCGGAGAGAGCGTGCGCAGCGTCTTGACCGTGCGCGGCAGGGTCGTGCCGGCGGGAAATTCCACCGTGATCGTGGTCTCGCGCGGCAGCGAAGAGGCGAGCACGAGCGACCAGCGGGAGTTGCTGCGGAAGGCCGCCGCCGCCACCCCGTCCAGCACCCCGCCGGATTGATCGATCACGCGGTGGTACTCCCCGCCGATGGCCGCGTTGGCGAGCGCCACGGCCATTCCGGTGGGCCGGAAATGGCTGGGGGTCGACAGGTCGCGCGTGAGGCCGAACAGCCGCACCGTCTGCCCGTCGCTCCAGCGAAAGGTATCGAAGCCGGCCAGAGAGTAGAGGCACTGCCGCCGCACTCCGCTATCGAGCGCGCGCAGCGAGCGGTAGAGCAGCGCCGTCCCGGAGGCTGCGCTGGTTACGGTGGTGCTGGCATCCCCCGGCAGCGCGTCGCCGCTCAGGGATTCCGCGTTCATTTCGTAGAATGCCGGTTCCGTGCCATTGGCGGCGGCTTCCTGCGCGAGGGCTGCGAAGGCGGCGCGGTCGTCGGGAAACAGCAGCGGCAGCAACGCCGAGGGCGGCCGTCCGCCGGGCAGGCTGAGCGCATAGTAGGGCGCCACCGCGCTGATGCCGTTTTCGGTCACCGCGGCAGAGGCCGAAGCCGCGGCTCCGGCAAGGTAGCCGTTGTTGCCGAACCAGCCGCCCAAGGCGAAGCGCAGCGGTGCGTTCGGAGCCGCCGCGCGCATCAGGTTGAAGGCGCGTCCGGCCACCGCGCCGAGCACATTGGGGTTGGGAACCCCGGCGGGGCGAAACAGCTGGTTCCAGTTCTCGTTGCCGAACTCCACCACCACTTCGGAAAAGCCGTAGCGGCGGCTCTCGCTCTCCAGGAACTGCCCCGCGCGCCGCCATTCATCGTCGGTCCACGTGGTGGGGAAGACCACCCATGGAATCGCGCCGGTTTCGTGGCACAGCGCCAGCAAGTCCGGCAGCGAGTAATTGTAGAACACTTCGCTATCGCCAGGGCGGTAGCGCGTGCATTTGCGCCCGTCCTGGGTGGCGATGCGATTGTCGAAGCTGTCGCCCAATTGCCCCTGCCAGTCCCTCAGGTATCCCGGCTGAAAGGCGCGCAGCGTATCCGTCACTTCCGCGCGGAAGGCGGAATCGCCGGCGGCGGTGGAGCTCAGGTTGACGTCGTCCACCCACACCTGATTGCCGTTGCCCGCGGCCTCCAGGCGAAACTCGATGATCGCCGCCGGACCATCGTCCACTGGCGAGAATTTCCAGCTGTGCCACGTCCACCCGGCAGTGGCGGTAACGGTCTGGTCCAACATGGCCGGTCCGCCCTGGCGGCGCAGCGTGACGCGCAGTTGCGGTGACGGTCCCTGCCCGCGAAGCCAGATTCCGGCTCTCCACTCGCCCGTGAGCGGCAGCAGTTTGCCCGCCCGGCCAGAGAGCGCGTCGATATAAGAGACCAATCCGCTGGGGTCGTCGCTGGCCGGCGTCAGGTGCAGCGATTGCGCTCCCTGGCTGCCGGTGCGGCGCTGCGCGGGGTCGGTCTGTACCTGCCCGCCCGTGCCGTTCTGGAACCACCACTGCGCCGGCAGGCCGCCGGTAGAGATTTTGCGGATGGCCACGATATCGCCCTTCGCCATCGCGGAGACGTCGGTATCCAGTTCCACCCGCTGGTAGCCATTCACCGGGTCGGAGCCGAGGATGCGCCCCTCGAGTCCGGCCAGTTTGCCCGAGCGCACGGAAAAGGTTCCGCCCTCCCAGAAGCCGGTGGGCCGCGCCAGTCCTTGTGAATCGTCCACGATCAGGTGTCCGCTGGCCTGGCTCACGGAGAGCAGCGCGCCATCCACGTTGCCTTCGAAGCCGGGGTTCGGCACCACGTTGGCCAGCAACTGCTCCGCGCCCCAGGAAGTGGGCGTGCCGAGGTTGATGCCGATGCGCGGGACATTCTGTTGCGTGGCTTCCGCGGAGACGCGCAGCGAAGCGCCGCCCTGCGAGGTCAACCGCCCGACCCACAGCAGGAGAAGGATGCAGCCTGATGCCGCCGCGAAGGCCCTCAAGCGAGCACACTCATGCGAGCACCACTCATGCGAGCACCACTCATGCGAGCACCACGGGGAAGCGCGGCGCGGGCGCCGCCTCGATCTTGATCACATCGCCGGCGAGCGCAAGTTGGCCATCGCCGCCATCGTTCAGGTAACGTTCGGCAACGCCGACGAGCAGAAAGAAAATCGGCATGGCACTCTCTCCCAGATACACGGTAAACCAGGTAAACAGCAGCCCGGCGAAGACGCCCGCCAGGGTAAAGCTCAGTGACGGCATGGCGCCGCGCGCGCGCTGCCGGCGGATGCCGTCGCGCACCAGGCGGATGGTGATGGCGAGCAGAATCGCGATGAAGAGCGCGGTGACGATGACCCCGTGCATCAGCGAGAGCAGCAGATAGTAGTTATCGATCGAGGGCATGCCCGCGTCCTTGGGCCAGCCGTTGCGTCCCCAGCCGAGCGCGGCGTGCTGCAGGGCGACATCCATGTAATGATCGATCAGTTCCTTGCGGTAGGCGGCGGTCTCCTGCGAATCCGTGAGCGCGTGGGCGCGCCCCACGGAGGCGTAATTGTAGCCCTGAATCGCGATTGGCACGCCCACCAGCACCAGCGCCGCGAAGGCGGTGAGCAGGCGCGTCTTGGGCCGCTTGCCCGCGCCGATCCACAGAAATACGCCGGCGAGGCAGGCGCCGATCTGCGGTCCGCGCGCCAGCGTCATCAGCAGGCCGAGCGAGAGGATGGCGGTCATCACCCGCGCCTTGGTCAGCATGGGGTGGCGCAGGCGTTTGAAGTAGGGCTCCCAGGAGCCGGCGCGGTGCAGCCACAATTGCAGGAACAGGCCGATCAGGAAGATGGCGCCGGCCAAGAGCGCGTGGCTGAAGGGACCGGCGCAGCGCGCCAGGCCGAAGCGTTCGGTGGTGATCCAGCCCTGCCCGGGGAAGAACGGGTCGAACATCTTGCGGTAGGGGTTGAACCAGAAGCGGAACTCGTAAAAGAAAAACCCGACCACCACCGCGAGATAACCGACATAGCGGCGCATGAAGCGCACCCGCGCCTCCTGCGAATTCACGATGCCTTTGCCGAGGATGTACGGGAAGACGCCGGAGGCCAGCATATCGAACATCAGGTTCTGCGCATCGTTGAAGCCCGCGTTGGTGTATTCGGAGTAGCAGATCAGGCCGGTCATGGAGAAGACCAGCAGGTCCATCATGGAGAAGGGCCAGCCGCCGCGATGCTTCAACAGGAACGCGCCCGCCACCGGCAGAATCGCGGCTTCGCAGAAGGTGGGGTCGGGCAATCCCGGAATGGCGTAACGGCACCAGGCCGGCAGCAGCAATAGCGAGAAGAGGTAGATGTCGAGAAAGGCTTCGCGATACGAACGCATCGCGAGCCAGATCAATCCGGCAATCAGCGGGAGTAGGGCAACGGCCTGCATGCGGATCCGGTTAAGCGGCGGCGCGATTCAGGATAGCGCCAAATGCGCGCGGCTGCAGGCGTTCGATGGTGGCGAGAGATTCGCGTACTTCGGCGCGGCGATCATCGCCGGCGCTGACCACGAGCAGGGTGGATCCGACCTGGCGGATCAGTTCCTCGGTCAGGAGTGAAAGCGGCAGCGGGGGCGCATCCACCAGCACCAGGTCATAGGCGGCGTGCTTGAGGATATCCGTGATGGGCTCACCCGCGATCAGTTCGTATTCGGTGGCTGCGGCGCCCACCGCGATGCGGTCGGGGAGCGTGCGGGTGGCGGGTTCGATGCAGTCGGCGAGATCGGCCGAGCCGTTGGCGGCGGCCGCGAAGCCGGGGCGCGGCTTGCTTCCCAGGTAGCGCGGGTCCGGCGTCAGGGCATTCACTTCGGCCACCAGGGTGTGTACGCCGATGCCTTCGAGCGCGCGGCCCAGGGAGAGGGCCATGCTGCTGGAACCGGCGCCGTGACGGAGGCCGGTGATGACGAGCGAGCGTCCCTGAAACTCCTCCAGGTGGCGGCGCAGCATCACGGCGATGCGGAGAATCTGGGGCGAATCGGCCTGTTCCAGTCCACCGGTGCACTGGGGCGCCCAGGCGGTGACGGGCAGGCGCAGCAGCGCTGTCATTTCGCGGGTGGAGCGTACGCGCGGGTCGAGCAGGTCGAGGCCCACCATGACCACGCAGCCGATGACGAACGCGGCCATCAGCACCATGAGGAGCAGTTTCTTCAGGCCGCCGCCAAGCGGCATATCGGGCGGCAGGGCGGGGGAGAAGACGCGGATGAAGCCGGGCGCTTTGTTCTCGAGTTCGAGGAAGCTGGCGCGATCTTCGGTGGCGTTAAGGCGCTTGCGCAGGCGGTCGATATCCTCGCCCAATTCGATGCTGCGCTGGTAGGCGCGCGAGTAGGCGGCGGCCTGCTCCTGCATTTTGCGCTGCTCGCCTTCGAGCTTGCCTTCCAACTGGCTGTTCTGGGCCAGCTTGCCGCGCTGGATCTCCTGCATGGTCTGCAGGCCCTTGTTTTGCACCTTGGCGGTGGCGGATTCGATTTCGCGTTCGATTGCGGCCACGTCTTTTTCCAGGGCGATGCGGCCGGGGTGTTGGGGGGAGAGCCCGCTCATGCGCAGCATCAGGTCGGCCTTCTTCTGGTTGAGCGCGGAGCGCAAGCCGCCCAGGCCGGAATCTTTCATGGCCTGGTCGAAGGCGGCGGCGCGCATGCCTTCCTGCACGGCGCCGGTGGTGTCGGAAGTGCCGAGCGCGGCTTCGGCGGAGAGGCGTTCGTGGCGCGCGGTCATCAGGGCGGTGGAGCTATCGCCCGCCTGCGCTTCAAAGCTGTTCTTGGCGCCGTTAGAGAAGAGCGTGGTGCCGAGCAGTTGCGCGATCTGGGTGCGCTGCTCGATCAGATCGGCGATTTGCGTCTGGACCTTGCCGCGCTCGTCCACCAGGTTGCGGAGGCGGGTTTCGCGGTCGTAGATCATCTCGGTGCGCGCGGTGGTCACGAAGCGGTCCATCACGGCGTTGACGAGTTCGGCGATGCCTTCCTTCTTGTCGCCTTCGATGCCGATGGTGACCTGATAGGTATCGGGCACGGGCGAGATCTGGAGCGCGTCGCGCAGGCGTTCGGCGGCGCGGCGGGGCGTTTCGCCTTTCTTGAGCCATGCCTTGGCGACCGCGGAGCCATCGCTCACCACGGCCAGCATGATGTCGTAGCGATTGATGGTGCGAACCTGCTGCTGCACGAATTCGCGGTATTGCGAATTGGATTGGAGGTCGTTTTCCTGATCGACTTCCAGATTGCGCACGAAGCGCGGGGAAACGTAGAGCACGCCTTCGGTGCGGAAGTGGGGCTGGCCCTTTTTCCAGGCCCACGCGGAACCGGCGGCGGTCACCAGCACGCATGCCAGAGCGCCCCAGATCCACCAGCGGCGCAGCGCGCCGAGCGGGTCCGGCAGGCGGCCGGAACCGGAGGGCAGGGTTTCTGTATCGACTGTGCGGGAGCGGATATCGGTGACCATGTTAGTTGACCATCGCCTTTCCGAACAGGGCGTAGGAGATCGCCGGGCTCAGTTTCTGCAACAGGTAGCCTACCTTGGAGAGGAAGCTGCCCGGCACGTAAATGATGTCGCCGTTCTGCAGGTCCACGTTGGGCTTCTTGGTCGGGTCGGCAAAGTCCTTCATGGCGAATTCGCGTTCGATGCCATCGGACTGGCGCACCAGGTGGATGCGGCCGGAGCGCGCCTCGGGGGTGGGTCCGCCGGTCTGCGCCAGCGCATCCAGGAATGTCATCTCGGGGGTGAGGCGGACGGTGCCGGGCCGGGCCACTTCGCCGAGCACGTAGACCACCTGGTCATCGGCATCGGGAATATAGAGGGTGTCGTTGCGGCGGAGGCGGATGTTGTTGGCCATGTTGCTGCCATTGACGATGCTGCGCAGGTCGATCCACGCGATCTTGTCCTTGTCGCGGAAGACCACGCAGCGGGTGAGGGCGGCTTTGTCCACGCCCATGCCGCCCACCGGCAGGCCGCCGGCGCGGGCCACGGCTTCGAGCACTGTGATGCCACCTTCGTAGGCGAGTACGCCGGGGTGGGCGACGCGGCCAAGCACCAGGATCTTGTTGGATTCGTACTTCCACACCTTTACGGTCACCGCGAGCGATTCGTAGAACGGCTTCCAGCGGTCGTTGGCGAGCTGCGCCAGTTCGGCGCGCGTCAAACCGGCGGCGCGCTGGCTGCCGATGAGCGGCAGGGTGATCTGGCCGTCCGGTCCCACAATGTGGTGGCCGGTGAGATCGTCGCGTCCCCAGACATCGATCGAGATTTCATCGCCCTCGCCGAGCCGGTAATCGGTTTCGGGATCGCCTTCGAAGGCGTGCAGGAGTTGGGCGGAGGTAAGTTGGGCGGTGGAGCGGCTGACCTGGAAGTCACCGGCAGTCAGGGGCAGGAGCAGAGCGAAGATCAAAATCAGGCGAAGCATGCCTTCCCTGGTGCACGCTGTGCTCCACAATCTAACGGATTGATTCTAAAGGCGCTTCCCAGGCTACGCCGAAGCCTGGGTATTTCAAAATGAAACACCCTCGCCGAGGGGGTGCACGGAGTGGAACACCCTGGCCGCCGAATTCGTAGGCAAGTGATTTATTTTGAGCGGCTTGCGAATGGCAGTGCGAATGCAGTTGGAGTGTCCATGCCGGTTTACATCAATTTGCCGCAAGCGTCGCTCGGAACAGCCATGGTGGCGGTGGGCGCGCTGGCGGCTCGGGACATCGCGGGACATTTCGCGCTGCCTCGCTGGGCGGTTCGTGCGGTGACGCTGGGGGTGGGAGGTTGGCTGGCGTGCTCGCTGGATCTGGGGCTGCCGCCGGAGATCATGAACTCCTCGCATACGCCGGCGGCGGTCTGGAGCCGCGCGGTGGCGCTGCTGTGGGTGGGGATCAGCGCGGGAATCGCGATTTGGCTGCGCTGCCGCTCGGCCGCCGGGGAGTTTGACCCAAGCCGGCGGCGCCTGATGCAGAGCGCGGGCGCGGTGGCGGTTTCCGCGCCGCTGGCCGCGACGGGGTACGGCATGTACATCGCGCAACGCGCGCCGCGCCTGACGGAAATCGACGTGGCGGTGGCCGGCTTGCACCCCGATCTGCACGGTCTGCGCATGGTGCAGATCAGCGACATTCACCTGAGCCCGTTCTTCAGCCGCACGGACCTGGTGCGGGCGGTGGACCTGGCGAACGAGACCAAAGCGCAGATCGCGCTGGTCACCGGAGACCTGATCAGTTCGGCGGCCGATCCGCTGGACGAGTGCCTCGCCGAACTGCGCCGGCTGCGCGCCGATGCGCCCACGCTGGGTTGCCTGGGCAATCACGAAGTCTACGCGCGGGCCGAAAATTACTGCGCGGCGAAGGGCCGCGCCGCCGGAATCGACTTTCTGCGCACGGAGGCGCGCCAACTGCGCTTCGGGCGCGGGGTGCTGAACATCGCCGGGGTGGATTATCAGCGCAAGGGCCTGCCGTATCTGCCGGGCGCGGAGAAGCTGGTGCGTCCCGGAATGACGAATGTGCTGCTGTCTCACAATCCCGACGTGCTGCCGGTGGCGGCGCGGCAGGGTTACGATGTGATGCTCTCCGGGCATACGCATGGCGGGCAGGTGACGGTGGAGATTCTGCACCAATCGATCAGCCCGGCGCGGTTTTATACGCCGTTTGTGCGCGGCTTGTACCGGGTGGGCAATACGGCCGGCTTCGTGACCTCGGGCCTGGGCACCGTGGGCGCGCCGGTACGCATCTCCGCCGAACCCGAAATCGCACTGATCCGGCTGGTGAACGCTTAAATGAAAACCGATTACATTCCCACACTGGATGGCTGGCGCGCGGTCGCGATTCTCGCCGTAATGGCGAGCCACGCCGCGCTGCCCTTCGCCGCCGCCCACCCTTGGTTGCGTTTCGCCGAACAGGGCGCCGCCGGGGTCGATATCTTTTTTGCGCTGAGCGGATTTTTGATCTGCTCGCGCCTGCTGGCCGAACACGAGCGCGCGGGCCGGGTGGATTGGAAGGGCTTCTACCGGCGCCGCGCCTTCCGCATTCTGCCGCCGTACCTGGCGTATCTGGGGGTGCTCGGCGTGCTGGCCGGGGCGGGTGTGGTGGTGGTGGCCGGAGCGGATTGGGCGAGTTGCCTGCTGTTCTGCCGGAACTATCTGGGAAAAGTCTACTGGTCCTGGGAGACGGGGCATTTCTGGTCGCTCGCTGTGGAAGAGCACTTCTATCTGTTGTTTCCGCTGCTGTTCGCGTTGCTGGGACCGAAGCGGCTGCGCTGGGCCGCGCCGTGGCTGTTGCTGCTGCTGGAAGCCTGGCGGATGGCCGACCATCGCTTCCACTGGTTCGACGCGATGCTCCCCGGAACGGTGACGCCGTACCGCAGCGATGTGCGCATCAGCGGGATTGCGTTCGGCTGCTGGGCGGCGCTGCTGCTGCAGGTTCCGCGCGTCCGCGCCTTCGCC
>CAIRBY010000229.1 GCA_903876865.1 uncultured Acidobacteriia bacterium | reverse complement strand
TCGCATCCCTGCGTTGCTCTATCCTCCGCTCAGGTAAACGCATCATAAACCCGACCGCTGGAGTCGGCAGCGAATTTACACTCAACTATTGACACGGGCGTACTTGTCGGTGCCCCAGTGTACGTAGACCTCTTTCGAGATCGGATGCCACGTGACGGCGTAGTCACGACCATCGAACTTGGCGTAGCCTTTCCGGTAATCGGACATTCAGAGATACTCCCCAGGCTCCCAACCGCTTTCACACCTGTTCTATTTCGGCGAGGAGCGAGTCACTTTTTCATCGTGCCATTGGGGCTTCGGAAGAGTGAGCGGCAAACAACGGCAAACAGCGGTAAAGTAGAGCATTCAGTGGACTGATCATCTATGAATCCAACGGGTAAGCCGGTAGCGGAAGATCTGCTTAGTGGGTGGAAGGCAATCGCTGGATTTCTCGACGTGGATAAATCCACGGCTCAGAGGTGGGTGAAAAGCCGGGGGCTGCCGGTCCGGTATCTGCCCGGCGCGAAGGGCAAGGTGGTAGCCTATGCCGCGGAGTTGGATGCGTGGCTGAAATCGGGATGTTCGACGGCACCCTCAACCACGATCGCTCCCGGCGACGGCCTGGTTACCAGCGTTGCAGTGGAAGATACGGTGGAAGAACTCAGCGGGGCTGCGGAAGCTGTGGCTGTGCAGCCCGGCACGCCGCTAGAGCCGGCGATCAGGCGGCGCACCTGGTTGCGGAATTGCGCTTTTGGTGCCGTCGGACTGGCAGTTCTGGCAGTGGCGCGAAACCGATTCGGGCTGTCGCAGAGGCAGCCGGTCTCGCGACACGTCGATGGCGCGAATCTCACCGTGATGGGGGAGGATGGTTCGGCCCTGTGGCGCCACACGTTTCCGCACCAACTGGACCCGGAGTTCTATGAACCGAACAAGAGCGTTTGCGTATTTGCGGACTTGGACGGCGACGGCGGGTGGCAAACGCTGTTCAAATACGCTCCACTGGACCGTCCTAGTGAGCGGAGGCTGATCTGCTTCGATGCGCGCGGTGAAATCCGGTGGGAGTTCTTACCGGGCAGGACGGTCAAAGATAACCTGGGCCGGCAGTTTCAGCCGCCCTTTTGGCCCCATGCATACCAAGTGGTCCAATCGAGTCGCGCGAGAACTGCCAACGTCGTAGTGAGCAGTAATCATCACTATAGTTTTGCGGATCAGGTGGCGGTGCTGAATGGCAAGACGGGCAGGCTCCTGAGTGAATACTGGCACCGGGGGCACCTGCTTCACATGGCGACGCTGGATCTGGAGGGACGGGGGGAGCCAACGGTGCTGCTGGGAGGAGTGAATGACGCCTTGGAATACAAGCAGGCGACGCTGGTGGCGTTCGATCATCGCCGCATCTGGGGAGCAACGCGGAACCCGCGAGGCGGCCTGTATTTCGAAGGCATGGCGCCGGGCACGGAAAAGTGTGTGGTGTACTTCCCCCGAACTCCGGTGGGACTGACGCAGGAGTTTAACCTGGTGAACGAGGTAAGTGTTGGCCCGCGCAGTATCACGGTAGGCGTGGTCGAGGGAATTACGGCAAAGCACGGGCCAAACCTGACATACGAGCTCGATTATTCTTTTCGGGTGATCAACGTGCTACTGTCCGATGACTTTCTGAACAGCTACGCAGCTCTGCAAACGGCGGGGGTACCAAAAGAGTCTTCCGACGCCTTGGCCGAGCGACTGAAGCGCGAGGTACGAGTACTTCGATTTAATGGCTAGGGCTGAGGCGGGGGGAGTTACGCCCCGTTCCGGGGCTGGCTGGAGATCGGGCAAAGGTCCCAGCGCTAACGCACTGGGCTATTTTGTTTCGCCCTGACGGGCTGAGGGCGGCTAGAGCAACGGCAAGAGAAGCGGCGGGGGTCAGGGGGTGGGGGAGTTCGAGCGGGCGAAGGCGTAGGCTTCGACGATGCGGCCGCCGATCAGGTGTTCCTGGATGATGCGTTCGAGGACTTCGGGAGTGACAGAGTGGTACCAGACGCCATCGGGGTAGACGACGGCGATGGGGCCGGATTCGCAGATGCGGAGGCAGTTGGCCTTGGTGCGGTTGATGCGGTGCAGGAGGCCGAGTTCGGCGAGGCGGCGCTTGAGGTAATCCCAGGCGACGATGCCATCGTCTTTTGCGCAGCACTTGGGTTTGGTCTGATCGGCGCAGAGGAAGATGTGGCGCTCCGTGGTGGGGATCTGGAGTCCGGCGGCGAGTTGGGCGAGGTGCTCGGGATCAGGGGCGGGCATGGTCATTTGGGTGGCGCTATTTGGGGGAAGCGGGGGCTTCGGCGTTGTTGATGTCTTCGATGGCCTTCCAGGAGCCATCGGCGGCCTTGCGGAAGATGGTGACGAAACGGCCCTTCTCGGTGACGGCTTTCCTGGTGGCCGGATCGGTGGCGACGAGCACGTAGGCGCCGCGCGCGTAAGCGAGATCGCCTCCGGCACTGACATCGACCTGCACGGGCTGGAGGGCGAGCGACCAATTGGGGTCGGTGAGGGCTTCCTTCATGCCGGCGGCGATGGCATCGCGGCCGGTCATGGTGGGGGCGTTGGGGACCATGACGGTGCCCTCGGCGGCATAGTGGGAGGCGATGCGGGCGGCGTCCTTGCCGCTCCAATCCTTGACGAAGGCGGCGAGTTCGCCATCGCGGAGGGCTTTGGATTCGGCATCGCGATTCGGGGGCGCGGGGGTGGGCGCGCAGGCGGCGAGGAGGAGGAGTGGGAGGGCAACGCAGAGTGCGGGTTTCATTTTGTCGCTTTCGGGATTATATACCTACAGGAGGCTGGTGACACTGAGCACGTTGCCATCGGGGTCCTGAAACCAGGCGACGCGGGTGGCTCCGCCGGGGAGGGTGACGATGCCCAAGTCATCGTGAGGAAAGCGGGCGTAGGTATTGAAGGTCACGCCGTGATCGCGGAGGGCTTTGACGGCTGCGGCCACATCCGGGACGCGGAAGCCGAGGATGGTGTGCTCGTGGGGAGTGAACCCGGCAACGAGGGAGACGCGGAGTTCCGTGCCTGCGAGATCGAAGACGGCGGCACAGGCGTCTTCGGTGACGAGGGATAGTCCGAGAGTGTCGCGGTAGAAGGCGGTGGCGCGGGCAAGGTTGCTGGTGCAGATGATGACGGCGGGCCGGGATGCGGTGAGAGCGTTCATTCGCGTGTGTAAAGCGCGGCTGCGCCGCGAAAAGACGTTTAGCGGGACAGGCCGGGAGGCTGTCCTACGGCTTCAGCATGACCACCTTGTTGGAGAGGGTGCCGATTTCGGGGACCGTGATGGCGACTTCGTCGCCGGGGGCGAGGGCGGCGGATTGGGGGACAATGATGCCGGTGCCGGTGAGCAGGACGGTGCCGACGGGGACGCGGTTGGCGCGGGTCAGGTATTCGACCAGGGTTTCGAGTTTGCGGTGGAGCTTGCTGGTGTTGACTTCGCCCGAGTAGATGGTTTCGCCGGCGCGGGTGACGGTGCAGGTGACGTGGAGATTGTAGGGGTCGGCAATCTCATCGGCGGTGACGATGACGGGGCCGAGCGAGCAGCAGCGGTCGTAGACCTTGGACTGGGTGAGATAGAGGGCGTTTTCGCGTTCGATATCCCAGGCGGAGACATCGTTGGCGAGGGTGAAACCGAAGATGGAGTAGCCGGGTCCGAGGACAATGGCGAGTTCGGGTTCAGGCGCGGTGAAGTGCGAATCGGGGCGGATGCCGATGCAGTGGGAGGGCGAGGCGCAATGGCGCGCGGTGCCTTTGAAGAAGACCTCGGGGCGCGGGGCGCGGTAGACGTGCGCGTACATGCCTTCGCGGGTGCCGTGTTCGGCGTCGCGGAAGCTGGCGGAGGTTTCGTAGGTGCAGCCGCAGCCCCAGACTTCGGGGGGATGGATGGGGAGGACGGAATCCCACGTGGCAAGCGGGTCGGCGGTGGTGTGAGCGAGCGAGGGGTCGCGGACGATATCGAGGGTGGTGACGCCGGGAATGGGGCGGGCCTGCCCGTTTTCGACGATGGCTGCGCAGACGGCGCCGTGGTGAGTGAGTTGGGCGAGTTTCATGGCGTGTCGGGGGATCAGTATTTGAGATAGACGGTTTTGTAATCGCTATAGAATTCCATGGCGGCGGGGCCCTGTTCCTTGGGGCCGAAGCTGGAATCCTTGGAGCCGCCGAAGGGGAGTTGGTACTCGACGCCGGCGGAGGGGAGATTGACGGTGAGCAGACCGGCTTCGGCGCGGTAGATGTACTCGAAGGCGCGCGAGAGGTTGGTGGTCTGGATGGAGGAGGAGAGGCCGAAGGGGATGGCGTTGGCGATGCTCATGGCGTCTTCGAAATCGCGGGCGCGCATGATGGCGAGCACGGGTCCGAAGATCTCTTCGCGGGCGATGGTCTGCTCTGAGGTGACCGGGGCGAAGACAGTGGGCTCGACGAAGTAGCCGTTGGCGAGCGCGCCTTCGGTGAGGCGATGGCCGCCGCAGAGCGGCTCGCCGCATTCCTGGCGACCGATCTCGATATAGCGGAGGACGGTCTCCATCTGCGCTTGATCGACGCAGGGGCCGATCTCGATGCCGGGGGTCATGCCATCGCCGACTTTGAGTTTGCGGGTGCGCGCGACCACGGCTTCGACGAAGCGATCGAAGATGGCGTCTTCGACGATGGCGCGGCTGGTGGCGGTGCACTTCTGTCCGGTGGAGAAGAAGGCGGCGTTGACGACGTTCTCGACGGCGGAGTTGAACTCGGCATCGGCGAGGACGATGGTGGGGTTCTTGCCGCCCATTTCGAGCTGGATGCGCAGGTGGCGGCGGCTGGCGTGAGCGTGCAGCCAGGCGCCGATCTCACAGGAACCGGTGAAGGAGATGGCTTTGAGGGGCGCGGCGTTGACGAGCGCGGCGCCGAGTTCACTGCCGGAGCCGGCCACGAAATTGACGACGCCTTTGGGGATGCCGGCCTGATGCAGGGCTTCGACGATGCGCCAGGCGGAGAGCGGCGCGGCGGAAGCGGGCTTGAGGACCACGGTGTTGCCGCAGACGAGCGCGGGCGCGAGTTTCCAGGCGGGGATGGCGGAGGGGAAGTTCCAGGGGGTGATGAGTCCGACGACGCCGATGGGTTTGCGCAGGGCGAACATATGGACGCGGTCGCGCTCGGAGGGGACGAGCATACCGGGCAGGCGCGAGCCTTCCCCGGCGAAGTAGCGGAGGATGTTGATGGCGCGGCGGACCTCTCCCTTGGCTTCGGGGAGGGTCTTGCCTTCCTCGCGGGTCATTTCGGCGGCGACGGAATCGAAGGTCTTGTCGAGGATGTCGGCGGCCTTGTAGAGAATGGCGCCGCGGGCCGGGCCGGGCATGGCGCTCCAGGCGGGGAAGGCGGCGGCGGCCGCGGCGGCGGCGGCATCGATATCGGCGGCGCTGCCTTTGGCGAAGAGGCCAACCACTTCAGAGGTATTGGCGGGGTTGCGATTTTCGAAAGTGGAGGGGGAATCGACCCACTCTCCGTTGATGTAGTTAGCGAACATTAGAAGGCCACCTTGGGAGCGGTGCGGGCACCGGGCTCGGTTTTGAAATAGGCATCGTTGCGGGTGAAGCCGCTCATGCCGGCGACGATGTTGTTGGGGAACTGCTCAATGGAAGTGTTGTAGCGCTGCAGGGTCTCGTTGTATTTGCGGCGTTCGACGGCGATGCGGTTTTCGGTGCCGGCGAGTTCGTCCTGGAGGCGGGCGAAGTTTTCGTTGGAGCGGAGTTGGGGGTAGTTTTCGGTGATGACGAGGAGGCGCGAGATGGCGCCGGAGATCTGATCGTTGGCGGCGATTTTTTCCTGCGGGGTGCGTGCGCCGCCGAGGGCGGCACGGGCATCGGCGATGTTCTTGAAGACTTCGGTTTCGTGGGCGGCGATGCCTTTGACGGTTTCGACGACGTTGGGGATGAGATCGGCGCGGCGTTGCAGGGCGATATCGACGATGCTCCAGGCGGCTGTGACGGCTTCGCGCTGGGTGACGAGATCGTTGCGCACATCGACGTATTTGTTGCAGGCGCCCATGGAGAGGAGCAGGAGGACGGCGATGACGATGAGGGCGATTTTCATGAGCGGGCTCCTTGGGCTACTTCACAAGAATATCAACGGCATCGATGACTTGGGTGATGGCGGCGAGGTACGGGGCGAGAAGGTCGCCGGGATTGAGGTCGCGGGGCTTGCGGCGGCCTTCGCGGACATCGAGGAGTAACTCGAAGGGAGCGGGGTCGATGGCGAAGGTCTCGCGGGAGAGAGCGAGGATTTCGCGCTTGCGCGTGGGGGCGGCGACGCCGTGGAGGAGGAGGGCGTGGCGGAAGAGGACGCAGAAGGTGGAGAGGGAAGCGAGGAGGAGGCGGCGGAGGAGATCGGGATTGGAGAGGAGTCCACCGGCCTTCTGTCGGAGGCGGAGGAGTTTGGCGCGGAGGTCGTGCTCGACCTGGGCACGGTGGAAGGAATCGTCGATGGCGAGGGTGCTGACCAGATCGGAGCCGTACAGGATGCGGTGGCTGGCGCGGATATCGTGGAACTCGATGGCGAAGCAATCGGTGGACGAGGCGAGTTCGTGGGGGGTAAGGAGGAGGGGGGCGGGGCTGCCGGTTTCGCGCCACCAGAGGAAGAGGGACTCGGCGGCGGCGAGTTCGGCGGGAGTGACCCGGGTGAGGAGGCAGAGGATGTTGAGGTCGCTGAAGCGGGGGTGGTGATCCCCGGCGGCGGCGGAGCCGTAGAGGACGACGGAGACGAGGCGATCGTCATAGGCTTTGCGAAGCTTGTCGACCAGTTGGGTGAGGAGCTTTTCAGGCATAGGAGTGAGGGGAGTTGCCACTTGTAGAGTTGCCAATCGCTGAGTTACCAGTCACTGGAGGCGCCGCCACCGCCGGAATCGCCGCCGCCGAAACCGCCGAAGCCGCCATCGGAGGAATCGGAACCGCCGAAGCCACCGGATGCGCTGCCGGAACCGCCGGCAAGCATATTGCCGAGAAGCATGGCGGAGAGGAAGCCGCCGCCATCATCATGGGGGCCACCGGGTCCGCCGCGGTGGGCGCGGAGGAAATAGGCGACGAGGCGGACGAGAAAGATGAGGAGGAAGAAGCCGCCGATCAGGAAAACGGGCGGAATGGAGTTATCGGAACCGGCGGGGATGGTGCGCGGGAGGGTCTCGGTGAAGGAGACGTTGCGGGCTTTGGCGATGGCGGCGCCGAGGGTCTCGGCGGCGGCCATGAAGGCTTCGCCATAGGCGGACTGGCGCAGGGCGGGGCGCATCTGGCGGAGGACGGAGCCGGAGAAGCCATCGGGGAGGATTGGTTCGAGGCCGTAGCCGATTTCGAGGCGATTGCGGCGGTCGCGGATGGCGAGGAGGAGGAGGACGCCATCGTTCTTGCCCTTTTGGCCGATGCCCCACGCGCGGAAGAGGGTGTTGGCGACGTCTTCAACGGGCTCGTTTTCGAGGCTGGGGACGGTGACGAGGGCGATTTGAGCGCCGGTGGCCTGTTGGAGGGCGGCGCAGTAGGCTTCGAGGCGGGATTTGGAGGAGGGGTCGAGAACGCGGGCGAAATCGGAGACATAGCCTTGCGGCTGATAGGCTTTCCAATCGACCGCCGAGCCTGTGGAGGCGCACAGGCCGAGCAGGAAGCAGACCCGCATCCCCATTTTCATGATGAAGCTTCAGTTTACTATGGGGGGCAGGTGGATTCGCGGGTGCGGGTCTGGTAAACTGGATTTCAGAATTACTGGGACGTCGTCTAACGGTAAGACTGCAGCCTCTGGAGCTGCGTATCGGGGTTCGAATCCCTGCGTCCCAGCCATTCCCCTTCCTGGTTGTTCCCCGAGACAGAGTAGTGCCCCCACACAGACAAAAAAAGTAGGGTAGGCGGTTCCGCCTGCCAACTCGGCACGCCCGGGGAGTTCGCAGGCGGAAACGCCTACGCTACCTGGGGAGCGCGGCCTGGATGGCGGCGGCGACGGCGGCGGCTACGGCGGCGGCGAAGGTCTGGTAGCCCTCTTTGGTGAAGTGGACGTTCTTGGGGAGTTGCATGCCGGGGACGACGAGAGCGTGGAGGTCATCGACGGTGACGCCGGTTTCGCGCATGACGCGGAGGGCGGCTTCGTTGTAGGCGAGTTCGTCGTCTTTGACGCGGCCGAGGCTGGCATCGGGGACGGGGGTGGTGCTGGCCCAGATGAGTTTGGCTCCGGTCTTTTGCAGACGCGCGACGAGTTCGCGGAGATTGGCTTCGTATTGGGGGACGGGGGCGACCTGCTTGCCCTGATCGGGCGGGACGTAGGCGCCGGCGGCATCGAGGTACTTGAGATCGTGGAGGCCGAAGTTGAAGTGGATGACGTCCCACTTGCCGGCTCCGATGTTCAGCCACGCATCGAGTTTCTTGAGACCGCGCGCGGTTTCGCCGCAATTCTCCGGGGGGTGGATGACATTGGCCTTGTCCTTGAGGAGTTCGCGGAGGGGGAGGGTGTAGCCCATGGAGATGGAGTCGCCGATTAACAGGACGCGGGGCAGGCCGGCGGTCTCTGTGATGGGGAGCAGGGCGGGATCGACGGGGGCCTTTGGGGGTGCGGTCTGGGCAGAGAGCGCGGCAGCGAGGCAGAGGGCGGAGAGGATGCGGGTGGCAGTCATAAAATCTCGCGAGTGGATTAACGCTCATTATCGCCGAAGACGGGGTGGATGACGAGCGTGGTGAGGTGGGCGTAGACGACGGAGCGTCCGTCGCCGGACCAGCGGGCTGGGGAATCGGTGAGGGGGAGGGTGGCGAGGACGCGGCCGTTGGGGACATCGAAGACTTCGACGATGGGGCCGGAGGGGGGATAGAAGTTGCGGAGGAGGATGCCTTCGCGCTGGGGATTCCAGGCGGAGAATTCGTACTGGCTGCTTTGGAGAGTGTCGTCGGTGAACTCGAAGTGGAAGAGGCGGCGCCCGGTGGAGACTTCGATGATGTCCCAGGGCGTAGGTCCGTGGAAGCTGGCTTCGGTGGCGAGGTAGCGGCAGGCGGCGGAGAAGTCCCCGGCGGGGAAGGTCTTCCAGCGTTGGAGGAATTGGCCGTTGGAATCGTATTCGACGGCGGTTTTGGAGGGTGTGCCGGTGTAGAGGCGGTTGTTGGTGGCGCAGAGGTAGAAGTTCTCGGTGGGGGCGGTGAGCTTGCGGTTGACGACGGTGCGTTCGGGGAAGCGGAGGATGCCGAGGAGGTCCCAGGCTTCCTGGTGGGTGGTGGAGCCGTAGCGGAAGTAGATGAGCTGGGCGTCGGGGCTCCAGCGCATGAGGGTGGGGTCGAAGGCGAGATCGGCGAGGCGGCGGTCGCGCTGGTAGAGGACGGGGAGATCGTGCTGGTGCGGGCGGGGAAAACGGATGATGGCAAGGTCTCCGGCGGGCGCGGCGGAGAGGGAGATGCGGAAGGTCGCGGCGGTGAGTTTGACGGTGCGGGCGGAGCGGGTGTCGAGGGCGTAGGCGGCCGTTCCGCCGGGGTTGGCCGGGCAGAGGAACCAGATGGTGGAGCCATCGCCGGAGGGGGCGAAATCGGAGGGGGCGCAGGGGAGGTCGAAGGAGCGGTCGGCGGCGAAGGCGGGGAGGAGGCAGAGAAGGAGGGCGGCGCAGCGCATACGGCTACAGTATCGCGCGGATGGAGGGAGGGGGAGGCGGGTATGGGATGCGGGAAGACTTAGGCCCAAGTGCCGAGGAACTCGACCTGGTTCCTCATCTGTTCGGCGGAAGTGGAGGCACGCAAGCGCACAATCCGACGCAACTGCTCGCCGACGGAGAAGCGCTGCTGGGATGCGAGCAGTATTCCGGCATGTTCGCGCCGGACGGCGATCCACTGGGCGTGGAGGCGATAGAAATCACGCACATTGAAGGTGTAGAGGACACATTCGTGCGCGGCGGCAAAGGCCAGGTGCTGTTCGTCCGGAGTGCCGATCAGCCCGGCGTCCAACGCGGTCAGCACGGTGACGCCACGAGAGCGCAGGGCGGAGACCAAATCCCCATCCATCGCATCTTCGTCAATGTATATGCTGAAGCGGCTCACGGCAGAGGGCTACTGGAGATGCTGTGCCTGGAGGATGGCGGCGGCTTGCGCTTCGGCTTCGAGGTCGGCATCGACCTCCGCCTGATTGGCATGGTAGCAGGCCAGTGCGGCATAGACCTGCGCGAGTGAGAGGTGGCCAAACTTGCGCGCAATCTCCTCCGGGATCAGCCCCATATTGTGTAAGACCGCGATGCGGCGAACGGAGACGCCGGTCCCCGCGATGCAGGGACGTCCGGCATGAATCTCGGGATCGCGCGAGATCAGGCTGCCGATTTCGGTCACCGTTGCCATTCGATTTGAGTATAGCTCTGGAGTGCAGGTGCGCGCGGCGGTGTGCCTGTGCAGAGCCTTGCGAGGTGATAAGGTGGAGGCGTTCGGCAAAGGAGCGTGTATGGACCGGCGAAGATTTCTGGCGAGCGCGGCGGGGAGCATGGCGCTGGGCGGCGGGGTGGCTCGGGCGCAGGGGAAGGTGCCGCGGATGGGCGGGGTGGCGCTGAAGCTGACGCTGAATGCGTACTGCTTCGACAAGCCGCTGCGCGCGGGCGAGATGACGCTGGATGATGTGGTGGTCTTCTGCGCGCAGAACGGCTTCGAAGCGCTGGACGCGACGGGGTACTACTTCCCCGGGTATCCCAAGGTTCCGAGTGACGAAGCGATCAGGAAGCTGAAGATGAAGGCGTACATCAACGGCATCACGTTGAGCAGCACGGGAGTGCGCAACGATTTCACGCTGCCGGATGCGGCGAAGCGGGTGGCCGAGAAGCAGTTGGTGAAAGAGTGGATCGGCGTGGCGGCGAAGCTGGGGGCTCCGGTGGTGCGCGTTTTCTCCGGATTGAAAGTGGCGGACGGCTACACGTGGGATCAGACCTTCAAGTGGATGGTGAAGGATTTCGAGGAGTGCGTGGCGGTGGCGAAGGAGCATGGCGTGATTCTGGGTTTACAGAATCACAATGACTATCTGAAGACCGCGGCACAAACGATTCAGTTACTCGAAGCGGTGAAATCGGAGTATTTCGGATCGATCCTGGATATCGGCAGCCTGCGTTCGGCGGACCCGTATGAGGAAGTGGAGAAGTTAGTGCCGTACGCGGTGAGCTGGCAGTTGAAAGAGAACGTGGGAATCGGCGGCAAAGAAGTGCCGACGGACCTGAAAAAGATCAAAGCGGCGATCGACAGAGTGGGGTATCGGGGCTTTTTGCCGATCGAAACGCTGGGCGCCGGGGATCCGAAAGAGAAAGTGCCGAAATTCGCCGCACAAGTACGTGCGGTGTTTGGTAAATGAACGCGTTTACAAAAACAGACAAACAGGAGTAAGTTGCTTCTTATGAGCACTTAGTGTGCTTACAATTGGCGGCATAAAAAGTTTGGATTTGATACGCCGGGAGGTTCCCTGTACTCTGGGAATGTAGTCAGTGGCCACGTCAGGCGCCTCCCGGAATCGTTCAGTCATCGGACAGCTTGTCCGGTTAAGAAACTTTCACAATTTCAGCTAAAGGAACATTAAAATCTCATGAAAAAATCTCTCGTTCTCGGATTCGTGTTGTCTCTCTCCAGTCTGTGCTTCGCAGGTCAGAAGTCTTATGATGTGATCTTCTCGGCACCGGCAACTGTTGGTGGCGTGAAACTGGCCGCCGGCGAATACAAAGTCAAAGTGGATGGGGCGAACGCCATCTTCACGGACGCTCACAGCTTGAAGAGCGTCAGCACGGCCGTGAAGGTCGAGACCGCCGCGAAGAAGTTCCAGTACACCGCCGTGGATGCCACGAAAGATGGCGCGGGCGACAAAGTGAACGCGATCGAACTCGGCGGATCCACCACCAAGCTCGAATTCGCGAAGTAGTTTTTCAGCGGGCGGAAACGCCCGGCGCGGAAAAGGGGCATGCGTGAAAGCGCATGCCCCTTTTTTGTTTGGGAAGAAGAGAAAAAGGCAAAAGGCAACGGCAAAAGACAATGGCTTAGATTAGTGGGACAGGCCGGGAGGCCGGGCCTACTTCTTCTTTGGTTTTTTGACGCCGACTTCGTTGAGTTGTTTGATGAGGTCGACTTCGTCCTGACGGTAGGGCGCGCCGTCCTTTTGGAAGATGTCGTGGAACCAGACGTCGGGTTCCTTATCGACGTAGGGCTTCTGCCAGGAATCCCACGGCAGGTTGGTCTGCGACTTCCCATTCACAAAGCCCCAATTGATGGCGGCCACCTTGTATTTTTTGGCGATGGGCAGGATGTTCTGGAAGGTGCTGCCGCGGGGGCGGGCCATGAATTCGGTGCAGAGGATGGGGCGCTTCCAGGCCTGCAGCCAGAGGATGCGCTTTTCGAATTCGGCGGGGCCATCGTAGTTGTGGAACGAGATCACGTCGCTCTGTTCGATCTGGATTTTCTCGAAGGGGCTGAGTTTGCCGGGGCTGGACCAATCGCCCTTCCAGAGGCCGCTGGTGAGCGGTTGCTCGGGGACCACGGCGCGCGCCCACTCGAAGACTTTGGGGAGCAGCGCGAGCACGAGTTGCTTCTTATTGACGGGCTCGATGCGGTTGTAGGAGTTCTCGTTGGTGTTATCGGGTTCGTTCCAGAGATCCCAGGCGAGGATGCGCTTATCGTAGCGGTAGTTGGCGATGAGGCCCTGCACGTACTGGCGGAGGCGCTCGTATTGGGCGGGGTCCATGAGGGCGGGAGCGCCGGGGCTCTGCACCCAACCGGAGTTGTGCACGCCGGGTTTGGGATCGCGCTGCGTACCCATGACGGGGAAGGGATCCCAGCAGGAATCGAAGAGCACGAAGATGGGCTTGATGTGGTGGCGATCGCACATGGTAAGGAAGCGATCGATGCGATGC
Source organism: uncultured Acidobacteriia bacterium (assembly GCA_903876865.1). Lineage (GTDB taxonomy): Bacteria > Acidobacteriota > Terriglobia > Bryobacterales > Bryobacteraceae > Solibacter. Next base: position 3,452 of record CAIRBY010000229.1, on the reverse strand, counting down.
TCGAAGGCGGACTCATCGGCCTTCCAGGGAAGATCGTGGAGGAAGACGCGGAGCGTGTTCAGGCCGAGGAGTTCGGCGCGCTTGAGTTCGGTCTCGACCCAGACGGGATCGAGCGGTTCGGCGCCCCACATCTCCAACTGGTTGATGGCGGTGGCGGGGAGGTAGTTGCTGCCGACGAGCCAGGGCTGCTTGGCGTACCAATCGTTGGCCGCCTTTTCGGTCCACCGGGGCGGTTGTGCGAGGCTCACGCCCACCAGAGAGAGAGCGATCAGGAATAATCTCATTTCTCCCGATGATAACGTAGGTCGGCGGGGGGAAGAGAGTCGGCCGACGGCTGAAGCCGTTAGGGAAAGTCGATCACGGTGGTGGCGTGGGTGGGTTCGCCGTTGCGGAGGGGCGGGGTGAAGGTCCACTGTTTGACGGCGGCAACGGCGGCGGGGATGAGGGCGGAGGGACCGCTGACGGGTTGGACGAATTCGACGCGTCCATCGGGATCGATCATGGCGACGAGGCGGACGGGGCCGGGCGGCGGGGCGCCGGTGGGTGAGACGGGGCGGGGCGCGGCGAAGGAGGTGGTGGGGTTGCGCAGGGTGAAGGGGACTTCGATGGGGGCGCGGTCGGCTTTGGCGGGGAATTGCCATTGGCGCACAGCAGCGAGGGCGGCATCGCGGAGGGGCGCGGGTCCACTGATGGGGACGGCGCTGGAGACGCTGCCATCGGCGGCGATCTCGACCTGGATTGTGACGGCGCCTTCGATGCCGCGGCGGAGCGCGTCGGGCGGGTAGAGGGGATCGACGGTATGGAGGGCGGGAGGTCCGGCGGGGGCGGTCACATCCATCACGATGCGTCCGGGCAGGGTGTAGATGGGCGGGTCGGGGCGCGCGGCCCAGAAGAGGATGGCCGCATACGCGAGCGGGAGTGCGACAGTGAGCAGGAGCCAGCGCGCCCGGGGCAGGCCTTTCATGCGGATCGTTATCGCTCCCTCAACTGACGGGCGAGGTCCGCGGGGATGGTGACAACGGTGCCGTGGCGGTGATCGTCCGGGAAGGAGACCTGATCGGAGACGTCTTCGAAGGTCTTCCAATCCCTGGTGCGCAGGGCGCCGTAGTGCTGGGGCTTGGTGTAGTGATCGAAGTAAATCCACCAGGAGTCGCCGATTTGGGCCACGGTGGGGCCTTCGACCCAATCGCCGCTGATGGGTTCGGAGACATTGCTCCAGGGTCCGGCGGGGGTGGGGGCGAAGGCGAGGCGGAGCTTTTTGACGACGGGGTTCTTGCGCTCGTCCTTGAAGACCATGATCCAGCTGTTGCCGGCGCGATTGCCGGCGCGGTTGCCGGTGTGGGTAACGGTGGCATCGATGGAGTTGTAGCCGGGGTCAAACCAGAGTTTGGCGGGGGTGAAAGTCTGCCAGTCTTTGGTGGTGGAGGCGTAGATGCGGTGGTTGTAGCCGCTATCGCCGGTGAGTTCGGAATCGGGGAAGCGGCCGGGGATGGTGGTGGCCCAGAAGAGGATCCACTCTTTATGGGCGGCGTCCCAGACGGCTTCGGGGGCCCAGAGATTGCGGGCGGCGGGTTCGTTTTCCATCACCATGAGTCCGCGCTGGGGGGACCAGTGGATGAGGTCGCGGGAACTGGCGTAGCCGAGTTTGAGTTTGCCGCCGGATTCCTTGGCGGTCCAACCCCAAGTCCAGAGCATGTGCCAGACGCCATCGGGGCCGCGGCCGAGCCAGGGATCGCGCATGAGCATGCCGGGCTCTTCGGGTGTGAGCCAGGGCTGGTTGTGGTTGAGCGGGGTGAAGTGGCGGCCATCGGGGGAGAGGGCGAAGAAGACGCCGGTTTCCCCGTTGCGGCGGAAGGAGGTGAAGAGATACTCGTCGGCGGCGAAGAGGGAGTGAGAGAGGGGTAGGGCGAGGAGCAGGGCTAAGAGCGATCGCGACACGCGATTATGATAGCAGCGCTCAGACGGCGAGTTCACCGTGATAGAGAGCATGTCGCGGGGATTGAACTTGGCGCTGAAGTGGAGGGCGCCCATGCGGGTGACGAAGACGACTTCCCTGGCGTCCTTATCGAGGGCGAGGGCCTCTTTGGAGAAGCCGAAGAGATAGACGGTGGCGTTCTCGCGGAGTTTGCCGACGGTGGCGGCTTCGAGGGGCTGGCGATCCTTCAGGGTGAGGGTGGTGATCTGGCGGACGCGATCGAGCGCGCCCTGGCCATCCGACTTGGTGAGGGGGATGCCGGTGACGCCGAGGACGATCTGTCCCGCAAACGTGTCGGGCAGGCTGGTCTTGAGAGCGGCGCGCACGGGTCCGGCGCTTTCCCAGATGACGGTGCCCTTGTATTCGGTGACGGTCTTGATGGTATTGGAGGCGGTGCCGCCGGGCATGCGGTTGGTGTTCATGCCGCCTCCTTTGGAGGGGCGCATATTGGGGGAACCGGAGCCCATGGAAGTGGGGGCGAGGGGATCTTTCTGGGTCCTGGTTTTTTCGGCGGAGACGGATTTTGCCCAGGGCGATTTGGTGAGGAGTTTGGCAATCTCCTCGGCGCTCCAGGAATCGGGTTCCTTGGAATCCCAGAATTCCTTATTGCCGGCGAAGCCGTAGGAACGGCCCAAGCTCGCGAGCGCGGCGCCGGCGCAGAGCATCAGATCGCGCCGCGAGAGCAGCGCAGGATTCACATCTTGCCACATGACATCACCCACGAAAATTATACTGCCAATCGATCATGGTACAGCATGTCTTTTAGGGTGAAACGGGCTTTGACGACGAGGCGGCCGAGTTGGGTGGTGAAGATGGCGTCCCCGTCGCGGAAATCGAGCGAGAGCATTTCCCGGGAGAAGCCGATGAGGAAGCTTTGGCCGGTGGAGACCTGGCGGCGGACGACCCCGGCCTGCACGAGCGGCTTGCCTTTGAGCTGGAGGCTGGAGAGGCCCTGAATTCGATCGAGCGAGTCGCGGTCCTGCCTGGCGGAGGACTCGGAATCGTCGGGTTCGGAGGAGTTGGAGGAGCGGGAGCTGAGGAGGGGGATGCCATTGACGCTGAGGACGTAGTGGCCGTCGAAGATTTCGGGGAGAGGGGTGTTGAGGGCATCGAGGATGGGGAGGGCGCTTTCCCAGCGGACGGTGCCCTGGTAGGCGGAGGCTGCGCCGCCGCGGGGAGAGCCGTTGCCGCGGCGCTGTCCGGCGCCGGGGAGAGTGATGCCGCCGAGGCCGGGTATTCCGAGTCCGCCGATGCCGATGCGGGGGCGGTTCTGGCCGCCGGAGTTGCCGCCGGAATTGGGGGGATAGCCGTTGGGGTCGGAGTTAGGGCCGGGGTAGGAGGTGGAGTTCCCTTCCCCGGCGGCGTATTGGGCGTTGACTTCCCTGGCCCAGGGGGATCTGGTGAGGAGGCGGTCGATCTCTTCGCGGGTCCACTCGGAGGGCGGTTTTTTGTTCCAGAAGTCGGAGGGGGTGGCGGA
>CAIRBY010000228.1 GCA_903876865.1 uncultured Acidobacteriia bacterium | reverse complement strand
GGCAAGCGCGGCTATGGCATCAACCCCACTATGATCGATTACGAAGCGCGCAGCATGCCCGAAGTCATCGAGTTTCAGAATCGCGAGACGCTCTGCGTGGTCCAATTCGAAACCGTGCGCAGTGTGGAGTGTGCCGACGAACTGCTCTCGCTCAAGGGCCTCGACGTGGTCATGATTGGACCCGCGGACCTTTCCATCTCGCTCGGCATTCCGGGCCAGTTCGACAATCCGCTGCTCATCGAGACAGTAGATAAGGTCATCGAGCGCTGCAACGCGCACGGTGTGGTGCCGGGGATTCAGACGCGCAGCACGGCGATGGCGAAGTTCTGGGCCAACCGCGGCATGCGCTTCGTCGGCGTGGCCGCCGAGCACGTCTTCCTGCTGGAAAAGTGCAAAGAAGCGCTCGCAACATTGAAGCAATAGGGAGAGACCATGGACCGCTTTCCGCTGGGATACAATACCTACTCGATCCGTGCGCTCAAGTGGCACGATCTGCCGCTCATCGAGTACGCAACTTCGTTGAAACTGGACGCGATCTTCCTCCAGGATTCAATCGATCCGGGCATCAACGATCCCGCGCATTGGAAGGCGGTGAAAGAGGCTGCGGCACGTGCCGGGTTGTGGTTGGGCACCGGCGGCAGCGGCGTGCTGCCCAAGGACGACGCCGATTTCGACCACTCCGTCAAGTTGCTGCGCGATGGCGTCAAACGCGCGGTCGGCATGGGCTCGCCCATCGTGCGCATGCTGTTGGCCGGGGATCGCGATCATCTGCCGCCCGGTCCTCCCGCCAAGCACGTGGAGACCATGATCAAGGTCCTCAAAGTCGTGCGTAATGAGGCCATGGACGCGGGCGTGAAATTCGCCATCGAGAACCACAAGGAGTTGCTCTGCTGGGAGACGCGGCAGGTGATCGATGGGGCGGGGAAGGAGTTCGTCGGCTCGTACCTCGATACCGGAAATCCCGTCTTCGTGATGGAAGACCCCATGCAGACGCTGGAGACGCTCGGCCCGGTGGCGGTGATGCTGCACCTGCGCGATTCGGTGGTCTACGAAACGCCCCGCGGCATCGCGGTGCAGTGGGTGCCGCTCGGCGAAGGCGTGGTGGATTTCAAGGCGATCCTGGCCAAGGCGCGAGAGATCTGTCCGCCGATTGCGGTCTTCAATAAGCCGATCACGGGACGCCCTCCGGCCATCCTGCCCGTGTGGGATCCCGAGTTCATGAAGAAGTACGCGGACCTGCGCGCGGCGGATTTCGCGCGCTTCCTGGCGCTGGCCAAGAAAGGTGGCCCTTACGAACGCCACATGGTGATCGAAGACGTCCCCGGCAAGACGCCGGACGTACTTTCGGCCGCGCTCACGTTCCAGCAGAAGGAACACATGGAGCGCGGCGTGGAGTACGCCAAGAAAGTGCTCGACGCCGGCATCAAGTGGCGCGCCTGAAGTAGGGCAGGCGTTTTCGCCTGCCAACTCTTCTTCCGTCACCTCGGCACTCCCGAGGAGTTGGCAGGCGGAACCGCCTACCCTACCTTTGAGCGCGGACCTCACATCGCCGGACACGAGATTTTCAACTCAGCGGCGCGATGAAGATCGTCCCCGCTTCCGGTGCGATCGCGCGAGTCGCCGCCGGCATGCCTTCGATCGCCGTGGTGAAGAACACGCACGCTTCGCCCGCGAATTCGCCCAGCGTGGGACACGTGACGCGCGGCGAGCCGGGCACGCTCCACTCCCGGAGCACCTCGCCATCGCGCAAGCGGATCTGCTGCGCGAGACCATCCGGCGTATGCGCGTCGTTATAAAACGCCACGATCACGCTCTCGCCGTCCGGCATGGCACAGAGCCCGTCCGGGAAGGCGGGCAGCGCGGCGGGCGGCGTGATCAGGCGCGGCGAGTGCAGCGCGCCATCGTAGCGATACGCCGTGATGGTCCTGGGCTGCGTGTCGATATCGATGAGCACTCCGTCGCGCAGGAACTTGCCGTTCGAGCAGACCTGCCCGCCCAGCAGTTCGCGCACCGCGCCCGTCGCTTCGTCAAAGTGGTAGATCGCGGCGATCGGCTCGCTGAATGCCGTATCCTTGGTGCCGAAGATCAACCCGCCCGGAATGCCGGTGCCGTCATTGATGATCACGCGCGGGGGCAGGGAAAGCCGCGCCGCCGTCTCCGTGATTGCGCCGCGCCGCAGGTCGTAGCGCACCAGCCGATCCTCCATGCCGATCAGCAGCACGCCCGCCTCCCGGGTCTCCGCGAAGAAGCCCGGACGCCCCGGCAGCGCCAGATGCCGGTTCTCTCCGCTACCGAGGTCCAGCACGTTGATGCCGCCGCGCGGGTCGTCCTCCGCGTATTGAATCGAGATCCACACCAGGCTCCCAGCGATGATGCGCGGGCACTCCGGCAGGTACCGCAGCGTTTCCGCCCCGGGGCGGAAGAACGGGCGGGCGGCAATCGGCAGGGAGTTCGTCTTACACTCAGGCACGCTTCTATGATAAAAACATTGTCATGCGAAAACTGATCGTTGCCTTGACCGCCGCCCTCGCCCTCCCGGTGTTGTTTCTGGCGCAGACTCCCAAAGGGAAGAAGGACCTGCTGCCCAACGAACAGTGGGTGAAGCTGTTCAACGGCAAGGACCTGACCGGCTGGACCAAGGTCGGCAACGAGAAGTGGACCGTCGAAGACGGCACCATTCACGGCCAGGGCGTGACCAAGCAGTATGGCTACCTCATGACCGAGAAGGATTACAAAGACTTCTGGCTCTCCCTCCGCTACAAGTGTGAAGACGATGGCAACAGCGGCATCTACTTCCACACCCGCTTCAAGCCCGGCACCGTGGATGTCTCCAGCGGCATGCAGTTCGAGATCGACCGCACCGAGAATCACCACACCGGCGGCCTCTACGGGGACGACCGCGGCTGGATCGCGTGGCCTTCCCCCGAGTATGAGTACGTGATGCGCCCCACCGATTGGAACGACATGCTGATGAAGGTGGAGGGCAATCACATGATCTGCATCCTGAATGGCGTCGTCGTGATCGATTTCACGGATCCGAAGCCGAAGTCCTTCGATGGCGGGATCGCCCTGCAACTCCACTCCGGCGGCGAAGGCAACATGCGCTTCAAAGATATCTACGTGCGCGATATGTCGCACCGGTAGCCGCCGGCTGCGGGTATAATCGTCCGCATGAATCCCTTTCCCATCGCAAAGACTTCGTGGTCGCCCGGCGACGAACGGGAAGTGGAGCAGGAGCGGCTGCGCAAGGAAATCGGCGTCGAGTTCGATTCCTACCGCCGCGTCTATCTGGCCGATGGGCACGAGTGGCGGATCAGCGGCCAGATCGCGCGCGAGGACGGCAGGAAGTACTACATCCTCGAATGTATCGGCTGATTCCAATATTTTTTCCCAACTTTTCCGCAATTCCTGCGTATTGACTAGTAGCTTATGGGCCGGATTGTGTCGGATGTGCGCTACGCGCTGCGGAACCTGCGTCGGAGTCCCTTGTTCACGCTGGTAGCGGTGACTTCGCTCGCGCTCGGCATCGGCGCCAATACGGCCATCTTTACGCTCGTGGATCAACTGCTTCTGCGGTTGCTGCCGGTGCAACAGCCAGAACAGCTGGTGATGCTCTGGGCCACCGGACCCCACCTCGGCAACAATCGCGGGGAGCGCAGGCTGAGCTACCCGATGTACCAGGACTTCCAGAAGCAGGCGTCCGCATTTCAAAGCGTTTTCTGCCGCTTCGCCACGCCGGTCGCGATCGGCTTCGAAGGCCGCACCGAGCGCGTCGATGCCGAACTCGTCTCCGGCAACTACTTTCAGGCTCTCGGCGTGCGCGCCGCCGTGGGGCGCGTCTTCTCGCCCGAGGAAGACGACCGCGTCTACAAGGGCCATCCCTATGTGGTGCTCAGCCACGATTATTGGGTGACGCGCTTTGCCGCCGACCCGAAGGTCATCGGCCAGAAACTGCTGGTGGACAACTACCCCATGACCATTGTGGGCGTCTCCGCCGCGGGCTTTGCCGGCATGGACCCGGCGCGCTCCCCGCAGATCCGCGTTCCCATCCAGATGAAGCCGCTCATGACTCCGGGCTGGGACGATATCGGCAGACGCCGCAGCCAGTGGATTCAGGTCTTCGCCCGGCTCAAGCCCGGGCAGACGCCCGCCTCCGCCGCAGCCTCCCTGCAGCCGCTCTTCACGCAAATTCTGCGCGAAGAACTGGCCATGCCAGAGATGAAAGACACGTCGCAATACAGCCGCGACCGCTTCCTGGCGCGCAAGGTGAATGTGGAATCGGCCTCGGGCGGCTATTCCGGAATGCGCCGCGATTTCGGCACCGCGCTGATCGTGCTCATGTGCATGGTGGGGCTGGTGCTGCTGATCGCCTGCTTCAACGTGGCGAATCTTTTGCTCGCGCGGGCCGTCTCGCGCCAGAAGGAGGTCGCCGTGCGTCTGGCCGTGGGCGCCTCGCGCTGGCAACTGGTGCGGCAACTGCTCGTCGAAAGCCTGCTGCTTTCCACCGCCGGCGGAGTGTTGGGCCTGCTGCTCTCGGTCGCGGTGATTCGCGGCCTCCTCTATTTCCTGCCTGGCGATTCCTCCACGCTGATGTTGCGCGCCGAGCCGGACCTGCGCATTCTCGCCTTCACCGCCGCCCTTGCTCTGGTCACCGGGATTCTCTTCGGCCTCGTGCCCGCGCTGCAATCGCTCCACGTCAATCTCTGGAACACGCTGAAAGATGTGGTGGGCGCGGTTTCCGGTGGTGGCGGCAGCGTGCGCCTGCGCAAGGGGCTGGTGATCGCGCAGGTAGCCTTCTCGTTTCTGCTGCTGGCGGGCGCCGGGCTGTTCGTGCGCACGCTCGCGAATCTCAAGCAGACCGACGCCGGCTTCCAGGCCATGGACAATCTGGTGACCTTCCAGGTGGACCCTGCCTTGAACGGCTACTCCCTGCCGCGCCTGCAGGCCTTCCATACGCAACTGCTGGAGCATCTCCGCGCCACCCCCGGAGTGAAATCCGCCGGCTTCGCCGTGGTGCCCGTACTCAGCGGCGGCGAGTGGGATTCCACCATGGGAGTGGAAGGCCACGTCGCGAAGGATGGCGAAGACCAGCAGGCCTACATGAACGCCCTTTCCACCGGCTACTGGCAGACGATGGGACTGCGCCTTGCCGAGGGCCGTGATTTCACCGATCACGATCACGGCTCGAAATTCACCGTGGCAATCGTGAATCGCAAATTCGCCGAGCACTTTTTCGGCGCGCAGAGCGCCCTCGGCCGCCGCATCGGCTTCGGCAACGGACCGAAATCCAAGCTGGACATCGAAATTGTGGGGGTCGCCGAAGATGCGCTGTATGAAGGTCCGCGCGAGGGCGTCCACCGCCAGGTATTCGTGCCCTTCGCCCAAGCCGATTTTCCGGCCGGAGTGGCGTTTTATGTGCGCACCTCGCTGCCTTCGAAGGGTCTGATTCAGGCGATCGGCGCCAAGGTGCGCGAACTCGACCCCGGCATGCCGGTCTATGGCATGAAGACGCTCGAGCACCAACTCGATGAGACCCTCAGCACGGAGCGCCTGATCGCCGTGCTCTCGGCCGGTTTCGGACTGCTTGCGACCGTGCTCGCGGCGCTCGGCCTTTACGGCGTGATGGCGTTCACGGTGGCCCGGCGCAGCAAAGAGATCGGGCTCCGGATGGCCTTGGGCGCGCCGCAATCGCTGGTGATGTGGACCGTGATGCGAGAAACGCTGCTGCTGGTCGCAAGCGGGCTCGCCATCGGCATACCCGTGGCTTTGTGGTGTGGCCGCTTCGTTTCCAGCCAATTATATGGAGTGCAGCCTGCCGACCTCACGGCTGCGGCAGGTGCGCTGTTGATTCTCACGGTGGTGGCCGCGGGAGCCGGACTGCTCCCGGCGCGGCGGGCGAGCGCCATCGATCCCATTCAGGCTTTACGTTACGAATAATAAGGAGATGCGATGAAGTTGCTGGCGATTGCACTATTGATCGGGTTGCCGCTGATGGCGAACTGGCAGGGGGACGCGTGGCAGGCACGCGATCGGGCGGTACGCGAAGCTACCCGTACCCGCATGGAAGCCCGCCGCGAAGCCGACCGCGTGCGCACGCAGATGCGCCGCGACCTGCGCAACGTGCGGCAGGAGATGCTCGGCGTGCGCACTCAGCTTCACGGCGAGATTCACCGCGCCACTCTGGAAATGTAGCGCGCGTCCAGGGAGATGCGCTCGGAACTCCAGCGCGCCGCCCGCGAGTTGCGCCACGAATTCCGCTAACGCGGACGCAGCCCAGCCCAGCCCGCGCGAAGACACCGTGCCCACTGCACCCGCCTTTCCGCTCCCTCGGTAGCACGGACGTTTCCGCCCAGCGCCGCTGAAATGAGCCACTTTGCAGGCGCACTGGCCTTTCGTGGGGCGGTCCCCCTGGACCGCGGTCGACGCCCTCGTCGGCCTGTTGATCGTCGCAGGCATCTGACTCTTCGAGGGAACAGCGGGACCAGGGGGGCCCGCGCGGACGAGGGCGTCCGCCCCAGCGGGTCCGGCAGAATTCGGGGTCGAAGCTTATTGAACTGGCATTGGGCGTTACCGCCTGCCAACGCCCTGGGTGCGCTGTTTGGGCTATATTGAGGGACATGCGAAGCGCTCTGCTCGTTCGTTCCTCTCTTGGTTGCCTCTGTGCCGCCGGGCTCTGGCTGGCCTGGGCGCAGCAGCCCCGCCCCGCGTTGACGCTGGAGAAGGTCACCGCGAACCTGTGGGTGATCTCCGGCTCCGGAGGCAACGTGGCGGTCATGCCTACAGCCGAAGGCGTGCTTGTGGTGGATGATAAATTCGCCGAGGACGCCCCGAACATCATGGCCAAGATCAAGAGCATCAGCGATCAGCCCGTGCGCTACGTGTTGAACACTCACCAGCATGGCGATCACACCGGTGGCAATGCCGCCATGCAGGCCGCCAAAGCCGAGATCATCATCTCGAAGAACGCGCGCGCCAATATGGTCGCGGGCAAACAGCCCGGCCTGCCCCAACTTACCTTCAGCGACGAACAACAGGTCTTCCTCGGCGGGAAGGAAGTGGTGGCGAAATATGTGGGCCGCGGCCACACCAACGGCGATGCCATCGTCTATTTCCCCGCGGAGCGAGCCGTGCACACCGGCGACCTCTTCGTCTCCTCCGGCGCTCCCTTCTGCGATACCGCCAACGGCGGCAGCATCAAGGAGTGGTCCGCCACGGTGGAGAAGATCCTGCAGTACGATTTCGATACCGTAATCCCCGGTCACGGCTCCGTCATGAAGCGCGCCGATCTGGTGAAGTGGGGCCAGACCATCGCCACCATCCGCGCGCGCGTGAAGACCGCCTGCGCAGGCGGCGCCGAGGATGCCGCCAGCCGCATCGATCTGAAGGATCTCGGCATGGGCACCGGCGGACTCTTCGGGCGCGGTCTGCCCGGCATGTGTAAAGAATTGTCCCAATAGTCCCCGGTCGCTTCCAGGGACTCCGTCTCTGGATATCATGTCTCCATATGGCTCCGGTCCGGTTTGCCGGACCCGATACGGGACCGCGGGTTGAAGGGGCGGGACAAGCGGAGATGGCAAGCACTAGAGGCGCAGGTGATGCCTCCCGAAGAATTCGCGAATTGGAAGAGGCACTGGCGCGCGAGACCGCAGCCCGCCAACGCCTGCAGGCCGAACTGCGGCGCAGCGAGGCCCAGTTCCGCTCCGTGGTCTCGAACCTCTCCGAAATGGTCCTGGCTTTCGACATGGAGCGGCGCCTCACGTTCGTCAATTCCGCCGTGCACGCCCTGACCGGATACACCCCCGAGGATCTCAAGCGCGCTCAGTTCATCGACTGGCTCCATCCCGAGGACCGCTCCCGCATGATGGCCCACTGGGACCTGCTCTTCGCCGGCGTCGGTTTTCAGGAAGAGGAGTACCGCCTGTTGACCCGCGATGGGCGTGTAAAGTGGATGTCGGCAACCTGGGAACCCATCCTCGATGAAAGCGGCCGGCAGGTGGGCGTGCAGGGGCGCGAACGCGAAGTCACCGAGCACCGCATGGCCGAAGAGACCCTGCGCCTGCGCGGGGAACGCTACCGCACGCTCTTTGAGGATTCGCCGTTTCCCATGTGGGAAGAGGATTTCTCCGCCGTGAAGCAGTTTCTCGACGGCCTGACCGCCGCCGGCGTCGCCGACTTGCGCGCCCACCTCGCGGCCCACCGCGCCGATGCCGCGGAGTGTGTGCGCCGCATCCGCGCGTTGGATGTGAATCGCGCCGCGCGGGAGTTTTATGGGGCCACGCGCGAAGAGTTGCTCGGCGATCTCAGCCGCCTCTTCGACGATGCCGCCTATGATGTGGCCTGCGAGGAGTTCGGCGCGCTGGCTGCCGGCTGCACTACATTTAAGACGGAATTCGAAGCCCGCACCACGCGCGGCGCGCTCCGCACCGTAGCCATGATCGTCTCGCTCGAACCGGCTCCGGCGGATTGGTCGCGTGTGATCGTTTCTTTTTTAGACATCACGGACCGCAAACTGCTGGAACGGGAGCTGCTGCATGCGCAGAAACTGGAGAGCCTGGGTCGCCTGGCAGGCGGCGTGGCCCACGATTTCAACAACCTGCTCATGGTCATCTCCGGCTATAGCGACATGCTCCTCAGCGAAGGGGAGTTGCCGGAAGGGGTCCAGAGCGCACTGGCGGAGATCCGCAACGCCGGCCGGCGCGGCGCCGAGCTGACCGGGCAGTTGCTCGCCTTCAGCCGCAAGCAACACGGCCGCCCGCGTATCTTGGATGTGAATCTGCTCATCCGCGAATCGCTACCCATGCTGGAGCGCCTGATCGGAGCCGATATCACACTCGTGGTCCGCCTGCAGGATGCACCCTGGAACATCAAGGCAGACCCGGGCCAGTTGCATCAGGTGCTCATGAATCTGGTGATGAATGCCCGCGAGGCGATGCCCGGAGGGGGCACCCTGACCGTGGACACGAGCAACTTCGCCGGGGCGGAGGGAAACTACCTGCTGCTCGAAATCGGCGATACCGGGCACGGCATGGACGCCGCCACCCGCCAGCACCTCTTCGAGCCTTTCTTCACCACCAAGCGCGGCAATTCCGGCACCGGGCTGGGACTGGCAACCGTCTTCGGCGTGGTGACCCAGGCCGGAGGCCACCTCTCGGTGCGCAGCGAGCCGGGTGCGGGCGCCACCTTCAGCCTCTACTTCCCGCAAGCCGCCGGAGCCGCTCCCGCGCCCCCGGAACCGGTCGAGGCTTCCCCGCTGACTCGGGAAACGGGCGCGGTCCTGGTGGTGGAAGATCAGCCGGAGGTGCGACGCCTCGCCTGCCGCATCGTCCGCGATCTGGGGTTTCATGTGCTCGAGGCAGCCGACGGGCGGCAGGCGCTCTCCGCCGCGGAACACTACCGCGGCCCCATCCGCCTGATGTTGACCGATATGGTGATGCCCGGGATGAACGGCAAGGAACTGGCCGAGCGGTTGGCGGAGCTGCGCCCCGATACCCGGGTCGTGTTCATGTCCGGCTATACGGACCGCCTTCCGGGCGCGGACGGGGTCCTCGACGCATCCATCGTCTATTTACAGAAACCCTTCCACGCCCAGACACTGAGCGCAGCGATTCGTCGCGCCCTGTACCCGCTGGAAGGGCGGGAACTCACGTAATCCGTTCTGTGGCGGCGCCGCGCTATGCGAAAATGAGCGTGCTATGCCAGATTCCCAGCATTCCACCACTCCCGCCTCCGCCGCCTTGACGCTGGCCGAAAAGATCCGCGGCAAACGCGCTCATGTCGGCGTGGTCGGCTTGGGGTATGTGGGACTCCCGCTCGCGGTCGAATTCGCCCGCGCCGGCTTCCACGTGACCGGTATCGATGTCAGCGCGGAGAAAGTGGCCCGCGTGAATGCCGGCGATTCCTACGTCGGCGATATTCCGAGCGCAGTGCTCGCGCCCCTGGTGCAATCCGGGCACCTGCGCGCTACCACCGGGTTTGAGGTGGTAGCCGATCTCGACACCATCAACATCTGTGTGCCCACCCCGCTGCGCAAGACCAAAGACCCGGACATGAGCTTCATTGTCAGCTCCTGCCAGGAAATCGCCCGCTTCTTCCACGCCGGGACCCTGGTCATCCTGGAATCCACCACCTATCCGGGCACGACCGACGAATTGGTGCTGCCGCTGCTGGCGAAGAATGGCCTGGAAGTGGGGCGCGATTTCTTCCTCTGCTTTTCGCCCGAACGCGTCGATCCGGGCAACCCCAAGTACCAGACCGTGAACATCCCCAAGGTCGTGGGCGGCTGCACCCCGGCCTGCACCGAAATGGGCCGGGAATTCTACGCGCAGGCTCTGGAACACGTGGTGCCCGTCAGTTCCACGCAGGTGGCGGAGATGGTGAAGTTGCTCGAAAACACCTTCCGCATGATCAATATCGGCCTGGTCAACGAGATTGCCATGATGTGCGACCGTATGCAGATCAATGTCTGGGAAGTGATCGATGCGGCCGCCACCAAGCCGTTCGGCTTTATGCCCTTCTACCCGGGTCCGGGCCTCGGCGGACACTGCATCCCCATCGACCCGTTCTATCTCTCCTGGAAGAGCAAGCAGGCGGGAATCGAAGCGCGCTTCATCGAACTGGCGGGCTATATCAACGGACAGATGCCGCACTTTGTCGTGGACAAGGTGCAGGGCGCGCTGAATGACGCCGGCAAGCCCGTGAAGGGCTCGAAGATCCATGTGATGGGCGTGGCCTACAAGCGCAATATCGACGACATGCGCGAATCCCCGGCACTGGATGTGATGCTGCTGTTGCAGCGGCGCGGCGGCAAACTGACCTATAGCGATCCGCACGTGCCGGAACTCCACCTGGACGGGGTGAACCTGAAAGCCGAACCCGAAACCGCCGCCGCGGATGCCGATTGCGTGGTGGTGGTGACGGACCATACCGCCTTCGACTACGCGGCGCTGCTCGAGCGCTCACGGCTGATCGTGGATACCCGCAACGCACTCAAGGGCATCGCCTCTCCCAAAATCGTGCGCCTGTAACGAGTGTAGATTTATACCGTAGTTCCAAAGATACACTGTGGTCCGATTGACTTCGGGGGGAAAACCTCGCACTCTAGAATCAGAAGATCGCGAGGTGTCTATGAAGTCGGTCTGGAACGCGGGTTTATGCGCGGCGATGCTGGTGGTGGGTGCGATTCCCGCACTGGCACAGCCGGTAATTTCGGCGAAAGCCGGAACCGTTTCTTACGTGATGGGTAAGGTGACAGTCGCCGGGGTTGAGGTTCAGCCCTCGGAAACCAAGTTGCCGGAGGTCAAGGAGAACACCATCCTGGCCACAGAAGATGGTCGCGCCGAAACCCTGCTCACCATGGGCGTCTTTCTCCGCACCGGCGATCACGGCAGCTTCAAAATGCTGACCAACCGCCTGATCGATACCCGGCTGGAACTGCTGACAGGGTCACACATCGTCGAAGCGTCGGACATCCAGAAGGATAACAACCTCACCATCACCGCCAAAGACGCCACGGTGGTGATCAGCAAGCGCGGCATCTATCGCTTCGATCTGGAGCAGTCGCGGATCAAAGTCTTCGATGGCGTGCTCGGTGTGCAGGTCAACGGACAGAACATGCTGGTGGGCGCCGGCAAGGAACTCGATCTCTCGGGCGCCACTCCTACGGTCGAGAAGTTCGATAAAGAGATCACCGACGCGCTCGATCACTGGGCTCGCCGCCGCGCCGAACAGACGGCCATGGCCAATGCCTCTTCCGCCAAGCAGGTTCACGATTACGGCTGCGATACGGTCCGCTTCGGACCGGGAACGGTTACCAACTTCGCGGCTGCGAATGCCGCCAGTGTCGGTAGCCCCTGCTACAACCCCTGCAACAGTTGGCGTTACAATCCGTGGTTCGGAACGGTAACATACATCCCGTGTGGTGGTAACGTGTACAGCCCGTACGGCTACCGGTATTGGAGTCCGTACAACGTGATGCAGGCCTACTATATTCCGCCGCCGGTGTACCGCGGCGGTGGCAACAACAGCGGTTTCGGCGCGAACGTGGGCGGTTACAACAATGTCGGGCAGACCTCAGCCGGGTATTCCGGTGTGATGTCGGCACCCTCCAGCGGGGTCAGTTCCTCCTCCGCTGCCCCCATGAGCGGCACCAGTTCCAGTTCCTCCGCAGGGTCGGCCTCGAGCGGGCATGGAGCTTCCGGCGGACGCGGGAAATAGCAGCAGCGAAACTCAACCAAACGGCCGGGCACTCAGCGGTGAGTGTCCGGCCGTGTCTGTTCTTGCATGATGTAATGGTTGAGGTTGGACTATCTAAGCTTATGAAGATATTAGACTGCGCGGTAGCGACGTCCGACCCGAGAGCCGATTAATTCCGCGATGTCCCCAAGTAGGTTCGGCAGATTCTCAGTGTAGATAGAGATCTCATGCTTACCCGGTGCAGGGATGCCTTTGCGGGAAGGTTCGTAGGAGGTAACCTGCGCCGTAGCCGGGCGATACTCTTTCACCTTGGCGTAGGCGAGGATGTTGCGCGGAACGTTGGTGTCGCTGAGTACCAGTGAATAGGTGCTGGCGTCCAGTTTGGACATGGCTTCCGCGGGAGATGCCGCTACATCGACTGAGTAGCCTCCCGCCTGCAGGATTGTTTGAAGCGCCAACCGTGGTGCAAGATCACCGTGCACCAGAAGGACCCGAGCCAGATCCAGCGCCCGGCCGGATCGGCTACTGATTCGGGACAAGCTGGGTACCTTACGCATGTGAATCTAGCTATACTGTACCCGAAGAAGGGTGATTTTGACCCTTTTTTTTCATCGGATTGGCGTACTGTGGGGCGCCGGCGTCCGGCTTGCCCCATCTCTGTGTCCGGCTCATTCCCGCCCGGAACGGGCTTACTGCAGCGTTCCCATACGGCCCGCCCTGAAATCATCCATCGCTTGAACTATTTCTGCTTTGCTGTTCATAACAAAGGGGCCATAGCGGACAACCTGCTCCCCGACCGGTTCTCCCGCGAGGAGCAGTAGTTCGGCATCCGCAACTCCCGGATTGGAAATGGTAACATTCTCGCCTCCGCGGTCGAAAATCGCCGTCTGGTTCTTCCGTGCCACCGTGCCGTTCAGATCCACCTCTCCCGAAACCACAAACGCGAAGGCGTGATCGCGCCTGGGCAGCGGGAGTTCGCACCGGGAACCCGGCGCCAGCGTAATGTGCAGGTAGCGGATGGGGATCTCGGTATCGATCACTCCGCTCGCCCCCATCGCCTCCCCGGCAATCACCTTCACGGTGACGGTGCCGTCTCCGTTTCGCACCACCGGAATGCTCGCCGCGCGCGTGTCCTGGTAGCGCGGCGCCTGCATCTTCCGCCGCTTGGGAAGGTTCACCCAAAGCTGGAAGCCATGTAGTGTACCGCCTTCACGCATAAGGGTTTCTCCCGGTTGTTCGGAATGCACCAGGCCGCTGCCGGCGGTCATCCACTGCACGTCCCCCGGGCCGAGGATGCCGTGGTTGCCCCAGGAATCGCGATGCTGCATTTCGCCGCTCAACAAATAGGTGACTGCCTCAAAGCCGCGGTGCGGATGCGGCGGGAAGCCGCGCGCTTCGCCCGGAGCGAGCAGCGTGGGGCCGAGGTGGTCGAGTAGCAGGAAGGGATCCAACTCCCGCAGCGACGGGTTGGGGAAGGCTCGGTGGAGCGCGAGCCCATCCCCATCGGAAGTCGGGTTGGCGTCGATAAGGTGGGCAACTGATCGATAGGTCATCATTTTTATCTCTATGTCAAGATAATTGATGATAGAGTGAGGGAAAGGATTCAACGTATGGAATCGAGCGGAACTCACCTGTGGCTGGTCTTATGGAAGGCGTATGAATCTCTGCGGGCGCATGCGGAGCGGCACATCCGTTCGCTCGGGATCGGTTTTTCGGAGTTCGCCGCCCTGGAGGTGCTGCTGCACAAAGGTCCCACGCCCGTGAACGGGATCGGTGAAGCGGTGCACCTGACCAGCGGATCCATCACCACCGCGATCGACCGCCTGGAGCGCAAAGGGCTGGTGACGCGCTGCGACCATCCCTCGGACCGGCGGGCTCGCCTGGTCCGGTTGACGGCAGAAGGGCACACCCTGATCGAGGATGCCTTCCGCGAACATCAGGCGGCGATGACCCAAGCCACCGCCGGACTCTCCGCGGACGAGCGCCGGCAGGCGATCCAACTGCTCAAGAAACTAGGGTTGCACGCGGCGGAACAAATCAAATAACCAGATTTATTACAACTGATTAAGTGGCAATATCGAATGTATTACTCCACTGCCAGCGCGATCAGTTCCGCCGGGACTCCGACCGCGCCGATGGCGACCACGATGTACTGCTTCCCGTCCATCAGGTAGGTCATCGGGATGCCGGTCTCGTTGGCGGGGAGCTTCATTTCGAAGAGGGTGCGCCCGGTCTTCTTGTCCAGGGCACGGAACATCGGTCCGCCGGCGCCGCGCGGAGTGCTGTACAAGCCGGCGCCATCGCCGGAGAAGAGCAGGGTCTTGGTGACGAGCAGCGGAGCGCGTTCGGGATTGCCCGCCTGACTCAGGTCGATTCCCTTGAGCGCCGGATTCTGCCGGAACTCCTCCGGCGCGGAGCCGTTCGGCTGCATCCAGAGATGGTCGCCGGTGTTGAGGTCGATGGCGGTGATCCGTCCCCCATGGCGGCTTGACCAGCGGCAGTCCCCGCGGACCCTGGGCGCTCGTGCCCATCCGCGCCACCCAATCCATATCGCTGCGCGGAGCGCCCTTCACCAGGGCGGCGGTGCTGGGACTGGTGACAGAGGGAACGTAGAGGATGCCGGTTTCCGGATCGGCCACACCGCCCTGCCAGTTACCGCCGCCGACAGTAGCTGGTAACATCAGCGTGCCCTTCTTCCCGTTGGCATCGATGACCGAGGGCGGGGTGAAGATCGGTCCCATGCGGTATTGGGACGCGATCTTGAGGGCTTCGGCCTTCAGCTCGGGCGTGAAATCGATCAGGTCCGCCTCGGAAAAACCCTGCCGGTCGAAGGGGGCGGGGCGCGAGGGGAAGGGTTGGGTGGGGGATGTCTTTTCGCCCGGCGTATCGCTCTGCGGGACGGGCCGCTCCTCGATGGGCCAGACCGGTTGCCCGGTCACGCGGTCGAAGACGTAGACGAAGGCCTGCTTGGTGATCTGCGCCACGGCTTTGATGGCGCGCCCGCCCACGGTGATGTTCAGCAGGGTCGGGGCGGTGGGGATATCCCAATCCCAGACCCCGTGGTGGATGAACTGGTAGTGCCAGATGCGCCTGCCGGTGCGGGCGTCCAGGCAGACCAGGCTTTCGGCGAAGAGATTGTCGCCGGGGCGGTGGCCGCCATAGTAATCGCCGGTCGGTGTTTCTACCGGCAGGTAGACGTACCCGAGTTCCTCGTCCGCGGACATGGGTGCCCACACGGCGGTATTGCCGGTGTACTTCCAGGAATCCTGCTGCCACGTCTGATTGCCGAACTCGCCCGCCTGTGGAATGGTATGGAAGGTCCAGACGCGTTCCCCGGTGCGGACGTTATAGCCGCGCACGTAGCCGGGCACATTCTGTTTGCTGGAGGGCGCGGTGCCGGCGGCGAGCGCTCCACCCACCACGACGACGTCCCGGACGATGATCGGAGGCGAGGTGGAGCCGATCTGGCCGGGCTTCATCTCGGGCCGGTCCAGGCCCTCGAAGAGGTCGACGATGCCGTGCGAGCCGAAGTTTTCCACAGGCAGGCCGGTCTTGGCGTGGAGGGCGATCAACTGGTAACCGGGTGAGATCAGTACGACCCGGTCGTCGCCTTTGCCATCGCTCCACCAGGCCAGGCCGCGGTTGTTGAAGCGCACGGCGGAGGAACCGCGGACGCCTTCATCCAGGCGGTACATCCAAAGGGTCTCGCCGGTGGCGGCGTCGATGGCGACGGCATCGCGGCGGGTGCCGGCGGTGAAATAGAGCACGCCATTGGCGAAGAGTGGGGTCACTTCCCAGTTGATCTCGGGGCGGCGGCCGAAATTCTGCGCCTTCCAGCGCCAGGCTATGGCGAGATCCTTCACGTTGCCGGCGTGAATCTGGGAGAGCGCGGAGTAGCGCGTGCCCCCCGCGTCCCCGCCGTAGAAGCGCCACTCGCCGTTGGCGGCGCCGGTCTGGCCAAATGCCGCGCCGGCGGAGAGGGTGAGGGAGAGGAGGAGCAGGGAAGCGGGCTGTCTCATTTCTTCTTCTCGATGCGGATCTGGTTCAGGGCGGGCAGGTCGCGGGGCAGTTCCCGGTCGCCGGCGGGGAAGCCGTTGGCCTGGAAGAGGTAAGCGACCAGGTCGGCGTATTGCTGGCGGGGCAGGCCGGCGGGATCGTCCGTCGGCATAGTCTTGCGGGTCCCTTCGAAGAGATCGCCTGCCGATTTGCCGGTCCAGCGGGAGAGGAACTCCTCGCCGGTGAGCGCCGGGGAACCGCCCTCCCCTCCCATCAGGTTGGCGCCATGGCAGCGGGCGCAGGATTCCCCGTAAGACCGTTCTCCACGGAGTGCCTGTTCCTTGGTATAAATGCCGCTGTTTGTTGTGGATTCAGCGATTACTGTCAAGCAAAGGATGAGGGCTCGCATGGGGAGTCAGACGCGGCGGACGCGGTCGAGTTCGAGGAATTCCTGAATCAGCGGGTGAGGGCTTTTTTCCAGGTCCGCGACGGGGCCGAAGTAGGCGACGCCGCCATCGGCGAGGAAGACCACCCGGTCCGCCACCTTATACATCAGGTCGAGATCGTGGGTCACCACGACGCTGGTGAGCTTGAGCTGTTTCTTGAGGCGGAGCATGAGGTCGCCCAGGTGGTCGCTCATGATGGGGTCCACCATGGTGGTGGGCTCATCATAAAGGACGCATTGCGGCTGCGCGGCAAGGGCGCGGGCGATGGCGACGGCGCGCTTGTAGCCGGTGGAGAGGTCGGCGGGGTAGGCGTCCTTGGCGTCGGCGATATCCACCATGTCGAGCAGCCCCTTCACCACATCCTCTTTATTCTGCGCGTCGTAATCCTCGCGGAGTTCGAGGCTGAAGAGGACGTTCTCGGCGACGGTGAGGGAGTCGAAGAGGGCGCCGGATTGGAAAACCATGGTGACTTTGCGGCGGATGCGGCGCCACTCCGGCTCGGTAAAATCCGTGACATCTTCATGGGCGACGATTACCCGGCCCTTATCGGGTTTCATGAAGCCCATGATGTTGCCGAGCGTGACGGACTTGCCGACACCGCTCTTGCCGATGATGGCGACGGTCTCGCCGGGATCGACCTGAAAATTGGAGTCGACCAAAACCGGGCGATCGAACGTCTTAAAGATATGGCGGAACTCAATGTAATGCGGGAAGGGATCGCTTTGCGTCATAGGCCGCCCGTTGTAGTCCATTCTGATCTGACCCAGTCTGATCTGACCCAGTCTTGCGGAGTGTTCACGTTTTGAAAATACCCGGGTTCGGCGATGGTCACGCGTTCCGCGGCAACGCCGGAGACGGCTTGGCGTACGGCGCGGATGCCGCTTTGGAATGCGACTTGGAGCGCCGCCCGGGCGCGGCGGTGGTAGACGGCGCAGAGGGGCTGCGGCTGTCCGCCGGGGTCGAAGGGAAGCAGCACGTCCGCCGGGGAGCCCTGCGCGAGTTGCAGGAGCCGGCGCAGGAACGGTTCGTCGAGCAGGGGCATATCGCAGGCGACGATCAGGTTCCAGTCCGCTTGCGAGTGATGGAGGGCGGTGAGGATTCCGCCGAGCGGACCTTCGCCGGGGTAGAGGTCGGGGATCGAGGGGATCTGGCCGAATTCGGATTCCGTGGGACCGACGAGTGTGACGCTGCCCGCGGCCGCAGCCACGGCGCGACAGATTTCGCCCGCGAGCGTGCCACCGCGAAACGGCAGCAGGGCTTTGTTGCGCCCCATCCGGGAACTGCGCCCGCCCGCCAGCACGTAGCCCGAGTGAATCACAAAGAAATGATAACATTAGGTTTTTGTAGGCAAGCATACACTCCGCGATTTCGCTATAATCTGAGGGAAAACATTTTGCGCAATATTTGTTTTAAACTGTTAGTCGCCGGTTTCGCCGCCGGGCTGCTCTGTGCGGCGGGTCCGGAAGGGGAACGCGTGACCAGCGTGGTGCATCCGGATTCGCGGACCGGAAAACTGGTAAGAAGTATGGTTGTCAGTTCCAAACCCGTCACCGAACAGCGCATTGTTCCAACGGTGGTATCGCCGCGTACGGCGAGCGCGCCGGAGACCGCGGACGCGCAGGCGCATCCTGTGAGCGCCGCGATGGGAATCGATGCGGCCGTGGAGCGGATTGCGGCGGAGCATTCGCTGCCTCCGCAGTTGATCCACTCGGTGATTAAGGTGGAGAGCAATTACAACCCGTACGCGCTTTCCAACAAGGGCGCGCAGGGGCTGATGCAGTTGATCCCCGCGACGGCGCGACGCTTCGGCGTGACCAACGCCTTCAATCCGATTGAGAATATTCAGGGCGGGGCAAAGTACCTGCGCTACCTGCTCGATCTGTATCAGGAGAATTATCCGCTGGCGCTGGCGGCGTATAACGCCGGGGAAGCGGCAGTGGCGCGGTATGGCGGGATTCCTCCGTTCGCGGAAACGCAGAATTACGTGATTCTGGTCCGCAAGCAGTTGGAGCAGGCGAAGAAACTGGCGGCGGCGAAGGCGGCCGCAGTGCCCGCACCTGTGGTCGAGGCCACGGAGAGCGGGCCGGCGCACATTGTGGAAGTCGTGCAGCCGGATGGTTCCGTCAGATACGTGTCGAAGTGAACGCGATGGTATGAAGAAACTCGCTGCGCTCGCAATTTCGGTTTCGATGTTGTTCGCGCAGAAGGATCGCGTCGCGCTGCGCACGGTTACGGGCGTCCGCACTACGTCGAACCCCGGAGTCACGCGCGTAGCGGTGGAAGTCTCCGGCGATTTTAAGTTCAGGTCGGACCGCCTGCACGATCCGGAGCGAATCTATTTCGACATTCTGAGCGCGCGTCCGCGCATCGAATCCAAGCCGCTCTTCTCGCAAGACGTCAAAGACGCATTGGTCCTGCGGGTCCGCGTGGCGGAGACGCAGCCGGGGACGACGCGGATTGTTCTGGACCTGGCGGGTGAGGTAGCGGTCAGCACCAGCCGCGCTTCGAATCCCACGCGGCTGGTGATCGAACTGCGCGCGGCGGGAGCGGCCACACCGGCGACGAGTTCGACCGCGCCCACTTCGACCGCGCCCACCTCGACCCAGACTGCTCCGGCTCAGGCTGCTCCCGCTCCAACCAGAACGCCTGCTCCGGTGGTGAATACTCCGACCGAACCGGTGCCCGAACCGGAGGCTCCGAAGGTGGCGGCTGTGCGAGCCCCATCGCCCAAACCGGTGGCTGCGGCCCTCCCCGTTACGGGCAAGACGGAGCCAGAGCCGGTCCGGACGGAGCCGGAACCTGTGATCCGGCCCGAGCCGTCAAAAACGGAGCCGGCAAAATCCGAATCCGCCAAAGCGGAACCGGCGCCCTCGGAACCGGCGAAACCGCCGGCGGCCAAACGCGCGATTCCGAAGACGGAGCCTGCGCCCGTGGCGGCGCGCGTTCCCGTGGAACCGCCACCTCCCCCACCCGCCACGCCGGGTCCGGCTGCGGCAACTACTACGGCGGCTGCGGCGAACGCGGCGGCGGAAGCCGGGAAAGCGGCACGGCACACCTCGACGGGCGGGAACTCGCTGACGCGGGCGCTGGGCTTGAAGATCTCGCGCATTGTGATCGATGCCGGACACGGCGGGCACGATCAGGGCACGGAAGGTCCGCACGGGCTGCTCGAAAAGGAACTGGTGCTGGATGTGGCTCTGCGAGTCGGCAAACTGGTGGAAGAGCGGATGAATGCGGAGGTCATCTACACGCGCAGCGACGATACCTTTGTGCCGCTGGAGGGCCGCACGGCCATCGCCAACCAGAAGAAGGCCGACCTCTTCCTCTCCATTCACGCCAACTCGTCGCCGCTCCCGCGGATTTCCGGAGTGGAGACGTTCTACCTGAACTTCACGGATTCGAAGGACGCGCTGGATGTGGCCTCGCGCGAGAATGCCAGTTCGCAGAAGTCGATTTTCGAATTGCAGGACATCATCCAGAAAATCACCCTGCATGAAAAGCTGGACGAATCGCGCGAATTCGCGGGACGCATCCAGGCGTCGCTCTACTCGCTTTCTTCGCGAAACGTGCCGGCGCAGAAGAACCGGGGCGTGAAGAAGGCGCCGTTCGTGGTGCTGATCGGCGCGAGCATGCCGAGCGTGCTGGCCGAGATCGGCTTCGTGAGCAATCTGCGCGAGGAAGCGCTGCTCAAGAAATCGGATTACCGGCAGAAACTAGCCGAATCCCTCTACCGGGGCCTCTCCCGGTATGCGGAGAGTCTGAGCCACTTCCAGATGGCGCAGAATTAGTTCGCATGCGGGTTCTGGCATTCCGGCACGTGGCTTTTGAAGGGCTGGGCCGCATCGCGGATACTCTGACGGCGCGCGGGATCGAATTCGAATTCGCCGACCTCTATGCGCCCGGTTCCAGGCTGACTGACACGGTGCCGAAGACGGAAGGCTATGCCGGCCTGATTTTTCTGGGCGGGCCGATGTCCGTGAACGACCCGCTACCCTGGATCGCGACCGAACTCGAGATCCTCCGGCGGGCCATCGCGGCGGGGCAGCCCGTGCTCGGCATCTGTCTGGGCGCGCAACTGATTGCCCGTGCCTTGGGCGCCGAAGTGCGTCGCAATGCCTCAAGCGAGATCGGCTGGTATCGGGTGGACTTTACCCCCTCAGTTGGTAACGTCGGGATCTTCCGCGGCCTGCAAAGCGAGGTGGTCTTTCACTGGCATGGCGAGACCTTCGATCTGCCGCCGGGCGCCGAACTGCTGGCCTCTTCGGAGCTGTGCGCCCATCAGGCATTCCGCGTGGGCGAGCGGGTGTACGGTCTGCAATTCCACCCGGAAGTGACCCCCGAGATGATCGAGGATTGGTGGCGGCAGGATGAGAATTGCGGCGACGTCTGCGAACTGACCGCTCCGCTCGATGCGTGGTCGCACACTTCCAGAATGGAAGTTCTGTCGGGCGTGATATTCGGGCGCTGGTGCGATATGCTGATAGAAACATAAATGTGTGTATTCCCTAGGAGATAGGGAAGCGTAGAATAGAGTCTGTGTGGGCGGTCTGAGAATGGGACGACTGGAAGAACCGGATTTTAATTCCAGGTTCTTTGTGAACGATGTTCGGGACGACGAGTTGGACGAGCACGGCCACGGAGACGAACCTGAGCCGCGCCCGGCCTCCGCTGCCCTGGATCCCGATGCCCCTCCCGTATGTCCGCGCTGCGGCTGGCGCAAGACGCGCCGATCCAGACCCAAAGGCCTGATCGATCTGGTGCTGCGGACCTTCTCTTTGCGTGCCTACCGGTGCCGCACCTGCGGTAGTCGTTTCCACGTTTTGCGGCGCGGTTCCAAGTCGCGGGCGGGCGTTGTTGGTAACATCGAATCCGAAGATTGACCTCCGGCGCGAGGTACGCAGGCGTGGGGCGGGGCCGGTGCTTTCGCCTGCGGAACAGGTAAGCCCGGGGAGTTGGCAGGCGGAACCGCCTGCCCTACCTGGCAGCGAAGCAACCAGATTACAGGGGCGTTTCTAGCGGCCTACGGAGAGGCGGTCGGCCAGAATCTGGGGAAGGCCGCGGGCGTGGATCTTGGCTTGCGCCGCGGGGATATCGTACGCTACGCGGTAATAGGTGACCTCTTTGGCCTCGCTATCGTAGATCGCGTAGGCGGCGCGCGGGTCGCCATCGCGCGGTTGGCCGGTGGAACCGGGGTTGATCAGATAGCCGCACTCGCTATCGATGGCGAGCAGCGAATCCGTGGATTTCGCGGAGACGCGCAGAATGGTCTCGACGCGGGACTGGTTCCAGATGAAGCCGCCCTGCACGTGGGTGTGGCCGAAGAAGGCGAGGCGCGTTTCCATGTACGTGAAGGCATCGCCGGCTTCGCCGGCGGCGATCACATACTCGTCTTCGTCATGCAGCGAACCGTGCGCCACCTGAAAGCCATCCACGGAGAGCGGACCGCGGGGCAGGGCGCGGATATAATCGGCGTTCTGTTGGGTGAGTTCTTCCAGAGTCCAGAGCGCGGCCTTGCGGGCCACGGGGTTGAACCACTCCAGATCGTCCATGCCGGTGGAGGCGCGGTCGTGGTTCCCGCGCACCACAATCGGGCACTGAGTGCGCACCCAATCGCAAACCGGGTTCGGATCCGCGCCATAGCCCACCAGATCGCCGCAGCAGACGCTGCGGTCGTAATGTCCGGAAGCGGCTTCTAATACCGCTTCGAGTGCCTCGAGATTGGCGTGGAGGTCGCTGACAATGAGATAGCGCACGGGGGATGGGGTTATGCCTTTCTGAGCCGCAGCAGAGTGATCTCCGGCGGGGCTCCGATGCGGGCTGGGATGCCGATGGTTCCGATTCCGCGCGTGACGTAGGCGGCGGAATTTCCGGCACGGTAGAGCCCGTGCACGTAGGGTGTGAAGAAGCGTGCGGGGTTGATGGACTGGTCGAGAATTTCGACCGTGACCTGTCCGCCATGAGTATGACCCGCAAGCAGGAGATTATAACCTTTACGGGCGGCCACGGGGACGACGTCCGGGTTATGTTGCAGCAGAATGTTGGTGGCGCCGGGCACGATGAACCGCTCGGCGCCCCGCAGATACGTGTCTCGCTCGCGGTTGGGCTGAAAATCCAGGCCGGCCAGATTGAGCGTGGCGTTGCCGAAGCGCAGCGTCTGCGCCTGGCGCCGCAGGAAGCGCATGCCGTAGCGCGCGGCTTCGCGTTCGGTGAGGTCTTCGGCCTTGGCATAGCGCTCATGGTTGCCCATGCAGCCGAAGGTGCCGGCATCGCTCTTGAGGCGGGCCAACTGGCGGACGCAGGCATCGAGCGGGTCGCCATGGCCGCTGATCAGGTCGCCGGTCACTACGGCCAGGTGGGGGCGGAGTTCGAGCGAGGCATCGATCACGCGGCTGAGTTCGGCTTCGCTGAGGAAGGCGCTGAGGTGGATGTCGCTGAGTTGCAGGATGCGAAGGCCGTCCAGATCGGTGGGCAAGCCGGGCAGGGGCACGT